>DXFK01000048.1 GCA_019114495.1 Candidatus Blautia stercoravium | reverse complement strand
TTCCTCATATTCCTCCGCTGTGTAATAAGCAGAATAGGGGTCTTTCAGACTGGCCATCATCCCCTTGTACATATCTGCTTCCATCAGTTCTTTATCTACTTCACCTGTATATTTTTCGTCCACGATTTCTTCGATAAGCTTTGCCTTTTCCACAAACTCATCGTTTACAGCATTTTTGCTGCTCTGTCTGTCTTCCACTACGTCATAGACTTTCATTCCCGCTCCCCCCACGACAAGGGTAAGCACTATCCCCAGGATAAATCCCTTTGCAAATTTTTTCTGTCCCATTTTCTTTGCTCCTGATTCTTATTTTTATAAAATAATTTCCCATTTTGTGCAAGGAAGGAGAGAGCACTGCTTCTGCAGCACCCTCCCCTTCTGAAATTCTGTATTCTTTACACTCTCAGGTGTTTTCTCAAAGAGAACATACTTCCAAAAAATCCGATTCCCACACCAAGTCCGATACCGATTGGCAGAAGATAACGGAATACGTCCCACACATTCAAAAACTGCAGTAAGTTTCCAAGAACACCGAATCTGCTGATAATGTAGGCAACTGCCTTTTCATACACAACATAAATAATTCCCATAGGAATTGCTGCACCGATAACACCCAGTAGAATACCTTCGATGACAAAAGGTACTCTTACGAAAAAGTCGGTGGCACCTATCAGTTTCATAATTCCGATTTCCTCCTGACGAATGGAGATACCCATGGTAATGGTGTTGCTGATAAGGAAAAATGCAACAGCCAAAAGAATTAGAATAATGACAATAGATACATACCCTATCAGCCTATTCACATTAGTCAGCATATCTGCGGCCTCTTTGGACTCATCTACACGGCGGACACCATCCAGGCTTTTTGCAAAGTCTACAAAATCCTTCTGACTCTCCACATCCTTCAGATATACATCATACCGCGCAGAATTCGCCAGCGGGTTATCCTGCTGCTCTTTAAAACCGTCTGCCAGTTCTTCATTATCCTCGCCCAGATAATCCTTACTGAAAGATGCCCATGCCTCATCTGCGGAAACATATTTTACTTTGGATACCTCCGGACGGCTCTTTATTTCGTCTCCAATCTGGTCTATCTGTTCCTGCTTTGCGCCCTTTTCAAAATAAACCAGAACGGCAACACCCTCTTCTGCTGAATCCACAATGTAATTAAAGTTCATAACAATGGACAAAAACAGTCCGAACAAAAAGATACATGCGGACATGGTAGCCACTGACGCCAGTGAAAAGCGCAGGTTACGCCAGATATTTTTAAATCCCTGTTTCAATATATATGCGATTGTACTAATTCTCATTCAGATATTCACCTTCTTGTTCGTCGCTTACAATGACGCCTTTCTTCATCGTAACCACACGTTTTTTAAACGCATTTACGATTTCTCTGTTATGGGTAACGACAAGAACGGTAGTGCCGCGCTCGTTAATCTCTTCCAGAAGCTTCATAATCTCAAAAGAGTTTTTCGGGTCCAGATTACCGGTAGGCTCATCTGCAAGAAGAATATTGGGTCTGTTGACCAACGCCCTTGCAAGGGCAACTCTCTGCTGTTCTCCACCGGAAAGCTGGTCCGGTTTTGATTTGTATTTTTCCGCCAGTCCCACCAGAGTCAGCACTTCGGGAACCCTCTTTTTAATAATGCGGGTAGGCCTCTGTATCACACGCTGGGCAAATGCCACGTTTTCATACACATTTCTGTCTCTTAACAGACGGAAATCCTGGAACACAACACCTACTCCCCTGCGGTATTTTGCCACCTTTCTCCGTCTCAGCTTATTGAGTAACTGTCCGTTTACCGTAATGGTTCCGCTGGTAGGGTCCAGCTCCTTTAAAAGCAGCTTAATCAAAGTTGACTTTCCTGAACCGCTGTTTCCTACGATAAACACAAATTCACCCTTCTCCACGTGAAGATTCATATGGTCAATAGCCGGCTGGCCTTTGCTGTATGATTTACTCACGTCCTTTAAATCAATCATAATAACCTCCTGTTTTCCTATTGAGTACAGGCCTGCTGCGCTCTTTAGTAATCAAGTGTTTCCATGTACTTCATGTATTTTACTACCATAAGGGCAATCTTAAAGGTAATAGCATCTTCAAAAACGCGCAAATCCAACCCCGTACTTTTCTGCAACTTATCCAGTCTGTATACCAGGGTATTTCTGTGGATATAAAGCTGTCTGGAAGTCTCAGACACATTCAGGCTGTTTTCAAAGAATTTATTAATGGTAGTAAGGGTTTCTTCGTCAAAGTCATCCGGAGAATGATTGTCAAAAATTTCCCGGATAAACATTTTACAAAGAGGAATGGGAAGCTGATAAATCAGGCGTCCGATTCCCAGAGAACTGTATGCAATCACATCTCTTTCTCCAAAGAAAATCTTTCCCACGTCTAAAGCCATCTTGGCCTCTTTGTAGGAACGGGAAACCTCTTTCAGTTCCTTAACAATTGTTCCGTACGCAATATGCGTCTTTCCATCTCTTTCTACACCTAAAGCCGATAAAATGGCGTTTGCTGTCTTCTCCAACTGGGCATAATCATCGGAAGGACTCAGTTCTTTTACGATAATAATGCTATTCTCATCTACTGCAGTCACAAAGTCTCCGGCTTTTCCTCCCAGAACATTCTTAATATTTTCCAGGGAACCGTAGTCTCTGTCTTCACTGTTTTCCAGTATATAGACCACCCTGCGGACGTCCACTTCAATGTGAAGCTTCTTGGCCCGGTTATGAATATCCACCAGCAAAAGGTTGTCCAGCAAAAGATTTTTGATAAAGTTGTCTTTATTGAACCGCTCTTTGTACGCAGTAAGCAGTCCCTGAATCTGGAACACAACCAGCTTTCCAAGGGTATAAGCATCGTCCCCTCCGCTGTCCACAATCAATATATATTCCAACTGATGGCCATCGTAAATCTTAAAATACTGATTTTCTTTCACCACCTGGCTGTCCGCCTGAGAATGAGCGAACTCGGAGACTTCTCCCTCTCCGCATACACTCTGGGCAAAAGT
Source organism: Candidatus Blautia stercoravium (assembly GCA_019114495.1). Classification (GTDB taxonomy): domain Bacteria; phylum Bacillota; class Clostridia; order Lachnospirales; family Lachnospiraceae; genus Blautia; species Blautia stercoravium. The sequence goes on along the minus strand of DXFK01000048.1, from coordinate 243 downwards.
GCTTGCCAAAACTTTGCCGTCCATATCTGTTACACAAAAATCCGTCCTGGATATTCCCTTTAAACCGTCCAGGGTTGTTTGGAGTATCTGGTTTGATATCATGCTTTCTCCTTCTTTCATCATATAGTCTGTTTACATTGTTACAAATCCCATAAATAAAAACCCTATCCTATATACTAATACAAAATAGGGAAAAAATAAAGAGAAAACGTAAAATATTACATATTTTTTTCAAAATGTAAC
>DXFK01000047.1 GCA_019114495.1 Candidatus Blautia stercoravium | reverse complement strand
TCCTGCTTTTCCTCTATACAGATAATCGCCCGTTCCATAGCTTACCACTGCAATAAAATTCATATCCGGCTTCATGTTCAGACAACTTGCCATTACATTCTGTGCATCTTTTACCTGAAGCGTATTAAGAGCTTCTTCTGCTCCACTCCCGGACAGTACATAAGATTGTATGGACCGGTCAAGCACCATAGCTACCGACAATTCTTTATACTCCTCCAGTGTACTCTGGACATTCTCCGCCAATGTTCTGTTTCTTGCCTGTAAAAGTTCTACTGATTTATTTTTCAGAGCTGATACAGAAGAAACTGTAGATACCAACAGCAGAATCAGCGTTATGGTCATAATAGCAACTGTAATAAGCACCCGCATCTTCCGGTCAAACTTCCATCTTCCAATTCTGGATTTCCATTTTTTCATAATCTTTTTCTGTCTGTATCCCATAGTTTTCCGTTTTCTCCTCTCAAAACACAAGGACCGCCACATCAAGCAGTCTTTCTTTGTGCTCAACGTGACAGCCCTTCTGATTTATCCTTTTACCGCACCTGCAGTCATCCCCTTTACCAGCTTATCCTGGAAGATAAGAAACATAACAATCATGGGTAGTAATGTCAAGGTCAAAACTGCCATAATCATCGGTGTATTCATAGAATACTGTCCCTGAAATTCCCAGATCGCCAGCGGAAGTGTACGGTTTGCAGAAGACTGTGTCAGCGTATAGGCAAAAGAAAACTCATTCCACATATTGACTCCGTTATAAATTGCAAGTGTTGCCAGTCCCGGCTTTGCCAACGGCAGAATCATGGAAAAAAACATCTGAATTTTACCGCATCCATCAATCTCAGCTGATTCCTCTATCTCTCTTGGTATTTCCTTCATAAAACTGGTAAGTATAAATACAGAAATCGGCACAGCAAAGGCAATGTACGGTCCAATCAAGGCCCAAATACGGTCATAAAGCCCTGTGTATTTTGCCATTTTAAACACTGGTATTAAAGTAATATGTACCGGAATGGACATACACGCCACAATTCCTGCATAAATAGGATTTGCCAGCTTAAATCGGAATCTTGCCAGAGGATAGGAAGCACAGGCTGCAATAAATAGCAATACGGTCAATGAAATGGCCAGCACAATCACACTGTTGAAAAAATACCGTCCAAATCCTCCTGTCAACACCTCTCTATAGTTGGCAAAATTCAAAGAATCCGGAAGACTGAATACAGCTTTGGTCAGCATTTCAAACTTCTCCTTAAAGGAATTCAGCACCATAAAAACAAAGGGCAGAAATGAAACTACCAGATAAAAAACCGCAAAGGCAAAAGCGATTATCCAGCAGACCACACTGTTTCTTTTACTTTTCTTATAACTGTCCATATTGCTATGCCTCCCTCTTTCCATTTAAAAGCTTCATGGTTATCAATGATACCATGGTTATCAAAAGAAACATTCCGCCTGCCACAGCAGAACCATATCCCATGTTAAATGTCTTAAAAGACTGTTTATACATATATGTGGCCATCAACTCTGTGGATGTTCCAGGACCGCCTCCTGTCATAACATAAATCAAATCGAAATATTTCAGTGAACCAACCATGGAAAGAATGGCTGCACTTTTCATAGAAGGAACCAAAAGGGGCAATGCAATTTTCCAGAAATACTGTCCTCTTGTAGCGCCGTCAATTCTGGCTGCCTCAAATACATCATAGGGAATATTGGTAAAGGCCGCCATAAAATACACCATATAAAAAGGTGTAAACTGCCAGCAAATAACTGCAATAACTGCCAACAGCGCTGTCTTCGGATTCCCTAAAAGGTCGATATTCCCACCTCCAAACCAACCGGAAATGGTGCTGACCAGACCTCCATTGGTAGCCAGTGCATATGTAAAAAGAAATCCGATAGCAACTGACGACATCAGCAGTGGAATAAACCAGATAACCTTAAAAATCGTCAGCTTCTTTCCGCCAAAGTCCAAAAAAGTTGCCAGGGCCAGCCCCAGCGGAATCTGTATGCAGATAGATAATCTCATAATTACCAGGTTATTCCTAAAAGCAATCCAGAAACTTTTATCCTGCAGTAATGTCTTCCAGTTTTCCACACCAATAAACTTCTTCGCCTCGGAAATCCCATTCCACTGATAACCACTGGTAATGAACGTATCTGCAATGGGATATAATATAAATACAAACATTAAAATGGTTACCGGAGCCAGAAATAACGCTGCAACCTTTCTCGTTTTTCTCTGCCGAAGTTCCAGCAGAGAAATGCTGTTTTCCTTCATTTTGAAGCCCTCCTTTTCTTTTTTCAGAACCGTTTTCTTATTTAAAATATTAGCAAAATCCCGCTGAAAAAAACATAGAACATTCTTCCCTCTATCTATAAATATCTGTCCTGGTAATACTGAAAATTAAAATTTTGCATAGAAAAAAAGCCCCTGTTTACAGAGACTTTTCCTCTTTACTGCATATTATTTTTTAATTATAGTTTCTATTCTGCTTTACCTGCAAGATATTCGTCCATAGCTTTCTGCATGGATTCCTGGGCTTCCTCCGGAGTCATGGTAAGACCAAAGACTTCCTGAAGACCGTCTAAATGAGCAGTTGATACTGCCGGCGGCAAATACTGGTCATACCAGAGCTGGATTTCACTTGCATTATTAGCAGCCTCTACTACTTCCTTTGTAATCGGGTCTGTGAGCTTATCTTCAATTCCTTTTACCGGAGGAATTTTACCATTTTCCACTTCAAACTCAATCACTTCGTCAGATAAATGTGCCTCTGCACACTCAAAGGCTGCTTCCAGCTTCTCTCCTTCACAGTTAAACACCAAAAACTGGTCTCCCACTGTACCAATCATAATGGAGGGATCTGCCTGAGAATCTTCTATAGCCGGAAACGGAAACCAGCCGATTTTCTGATAAAACTCTTCACTGTCCGTAGCAAAGGTTCCGGTATACCAGGAACCACACAAAAGCATACCCGCCGTTTCCTGATACATCAACTGTTTTGCCTGTCCGTCATCTTCACTTAAAGAATTGACACCTTCCGGAAAATAACCGTTTTTTACCCATTCCTGAATTTTCTCACCAGCTTTGATAAAGCATTCATCTGTAAACTGCCCTTCTCCTTCTACCGCTTTCTGGAAAGGTTCCAAGCCGCCATAGCGTGCCGCAAGATTCATAAAGTACATAGAACCGGTCCATTTAGAGCCATTGGCAAGGGCAAATGGAGTGATGTTATTTTTCTTCAATGTATCGCAGATATTTTCCAGTTCTTCCAATGTCTCCGGCTCTTTCAGACCATATTTTTCAAACATTTCTTTGTTATAAAAAATACCGGACATAGATACATTCTGATAAGGAACCGCATAAATATGCCCATTATAGGTAGCCTGCCCCACAGCAGAGTCCATAAGCTTATCTTCGATTTCAGAATTATGAAACAGGTCATCAATCGGCTGTCCAAATCCGGAATCTATATACTCATACATGGGACCGCCTGACCAACAGGAATACATATCCGGGCACTCTCCAGAACTCATGGCAACCACCAGTTTTTCTTTATAGGTATCATTCTGTGTAGGTACAACCGTTACTGTATAACCGGAGTCTGTTTCGGAATTAAATTTGTCAACTGCTTTTGCAATCACATCTTTATCCGGGCTTTCCGTCCCGATGTTCCAATACACAATCTCCTTATCACTGCTGCTGGCTGAATGATCGTCTGCCCCGTTTCCTTTTCCATCTCCTCCAGATCCCCCACAGGCAGCCAGAGAAACTCCCATCAGTGCTGTCATGGAAAGAGTAACGATTTTCTTCGTTCTTTTTTTCATACTTTGTATCCTCCTTATATTCTCCGAATAATGTTGTTAGATACATCATAGCACCCTAATTCATGACTGCCCATCAAATAAAATGTCTATCTTCTATAATTTTCTTACTTCGCCCGATAATAATTAATCAAACATCCCTGCAGAATAATCTCTCTCTCATCCTCTGTCATTTCTCCCAGTCCCAGGGTGAACTCTGTTACCGTTTCTCCTACAGCCAGGGCACGGACTTCCCGGTTGCCCTCTTCCACAGCTTTTCGGATTTCGGGAACAAAAATGAAATCTCCTTTCCGGAACGGCAGCTTGCCTTCCGGAATCAGAAACGGCAGCATACCCCAGTTCATCAGATTAGAACGGTATCTCTTGGTTGCGTATTCATTGGCAATATTTGCCCATCCTCCCAACACTTTCTGGCAGGAAGCCGCCTGTTCTCTGGCAGAACCGTCTCCCGGTTTCACAGCGAAAATTGTGCTTCCGATTCCGGTATTTTCTACATCTGCTTCCGGGCAGGCTTCTTTGACTTTGACCCAAACCCCTTCCAGTTCCGGCACAGCCTTTACCGGATTTTCGCCCTGCTCTCTAGCCAGTTCCGCCTTCTGAATCTCTTTTGCCAGTCCCACATAATCCGGCGCTTTTCTGGACAAAGCAAATTCTGCAAGTTTCAGAGGATTGGAGCGGTAAGAAGAAGTTTCCCCGGAAGGAATCAGCTCATCCGTAGTAGTTACCGGATCATGAATCTCTGCAACAGTCTTTAAAAGCAGATTCTCAGTCAGTTTCGGCATCGTCGGCCAGTCCTTAATATTCGGGCCAAACTGGATTTCCACACTGGCATCTGCCTTTCCCCTACTGTCAAAAACACGGTTTTCATAAATCTGTCCGTCAAAGTGATAAACCGGTCTTCTGTATTCTCCTGCATATTCGGTTGCGGGGGTAAGCTGTCCCTTATTGGCCGCTGTAGCTGCAATGGAGCGGGCATCCATAAGAGCCACCGAAGAAATCTGTCCATTCTGAATCTTAGAGCCTTCTCGGTTGGGGAAGTTTCTGGTAGAGTGGCGAATACTCAACGCATTGTTTGCCGGTGTGTCCCCTGCGCCGAAGCATGGACCGCAGAAGGCTGTCTTCACTACTGCGCCGGTCTGCAGCAGATCCGCCAGCACACCATTTTTAGCAAGCTCCATATAAATCGGCGTACTTGCCGGATAAACACTTAAAGTAAAGGCGTCCGCACCAATGCTGGCCCCTCTTAAAATATCGGCTGCGTCACAGATATTTTCAAACCCGCCGCCTGCACAACCTGCAATAATTCCCTGTTCTACACACAGTCTGCCGTTTTTCACTTTATCTTTCAGCGTATACGGTATCTTTCCGTCCAGACTGATTTGCGCCTTCTTCTCCACATCCTCCAGAATATCCGTGAGATTTTCATTCAGTTCTTCAATGGTATACGTATTGCTTGGATGGAACGGCATGGCAATCATAGGTCTGATCTGGCTCAAATCCACATAAACCAGTCCGTCATAATAGGTCACATCTTTCGGATTCAGCTCTCTAAAATCCCCGCCTCTGCCGTGGATTTCGTAAAATTCCTTTACCTTGTCATCTGTCTTCCAGATAGAGGACAGACAAGTGGTCTCTGTAGTCATAACGTCAATACCGATACGGTAATCTGCACTTAAATTTTCCACGCCGGGTCCTACAAATTCCATCACTTTATTTTTCACATAACCGCTCTCAAACACTGCCCCGATAATGGCCAGGGCAACGTCCTGAGGCCCTACCCCCGGTACTGGTTTCCCGGTGAGATACACGCCCACAACTTCGGGACGTTTAATATCGTAAGTTCGTCCAAGAAGCTGTTTGACCAGTTCCGGTCCTCCTTCGCCCATTGCCATAGTACCCAGCGCCCCATAGCGGGTATGGCTGTCGGAACCCAGAATCATCTTGCCTCCCTCTGCCAGCATTTCTCTGGCAAACTGATGAATCACGGCCTGATGTGTAGGTACGTACACACCGCCATAACGTTTGGCACAAGTCAGTCCAAACATATGGTCATCTTCATTAATGGTTCCCCCTACTGCACACAGAGAATTGTGGCAGTTTGTCAGCACATAGGGAATTGGAAATCTTTCCAGTCCTGAGGCTCTCGCCGTCTGAATAATTCCCACAAAGGTAATATCATGAGAAGTCAGTTTGTCAAACTTGATTTTCAGGTCTTCCATATTATCTGATGTGTTATGCGCCTGCAAAATAGAATAGGCAATGGTATTCTTTCCCGCCTCTTCCTTACCGGGAACAACTTTATCATACTTCTGCTGAATCTGTGCTTTCGCTTCCGGGGAATCCTCCACCAGTTCTGTTCCATTTATCAGCCAGGCACCGTTTTTATATAATTGAATCATGGCTTTCCCTCCGTCTGTTCTTAACTTATTTTCTACCATTATAAATTTTATCGCTTTAAAAAGCAAGTAGTTTATCGCAATAAATTAATTGTATACAATAATACATATTATATTATTTACAAAGCTTTTATCACAAACCTCTAAATTTAAAAATTGCTGCCAAAAACTGGTTCAGAATTTCCTCTGTCCCTGTTTTTAGCAGCAGTTTCCTGTTATACACATGTTTTTGTTGTTCTTTTCGTTTTCCAATCAGTCCTGACTTTTCATGAATTCCATGTAGCTGGATACCATAAGTGCAATCTTAAAGGTCAGTGCGTCATCGAACACACGAATATCCAGCCCTGTGCTCTTCTGAATTTTTTCCAGTCTGTATACCAGCGTATTCCTGTGCAGGAACAGCTGTCTGGAAGTTTCAGAAATATTCAGGTTGTTATCAAAGAATTTGTTAATCGTGTTCAGAGTCTCTTCGTCCAGAGATTCCGGGAGCTTTCCTCCGAATACCTCTTTCATAAACATCTCACAAAGAGGCATGGGAAGCTGGTAAATCAGACGTCCGATTCCCAGATTGTTATATCCTACAATGTTTTTCTCCACATAGAAAATCTTACCTACATCCAGAGCCATTTTAGCTTCTTTATAAGAACGAGATACGTCCTTGATTTCATGGATAATATTGCCATAAGAGACGCGAACCTTGGACATAGCCTCTGCATTCAGCATATCCACAATCATATTTGCAATATTTTCAATTTCCTCGTATCCATCGCCGTCTTCTAAGTTACGGACAACAATAATATTTTTCTCATCAATGGCTGTAATAAAATCATTATTTCTGGCAATAAACAGATTTTTCAAAATTTCCATGGAATCCTGGTCCTTCTCATTTCTGGTTTCTACCAGAAGCACAACCCTCTTCGCTTCCACAGGAATGTGCAGTTTTTTTGCTCTGTTGTAAACATCTACCAGAAGCAGATTGTCCAGAATCAGGTTCTGAATAAAATTGGACTTGTCAAAACGCTCTTTGTAAGCCACAATCAGATTCTGAATCTCTGCTACGGCCACACGGCCAATCATATAGGCGTCTTCATTGCCTCCCTTTGCTACTAATATATATTCTACAGTCTGATTATCATAAATCTTGAAGAAATGACAGCCCTTCATAACCTGGCTGTCTGCCATAGATTCTGCAAACGCTCTCACATCACCGAAATCTTCTTCCTCTGTAGCAAACGTGGTGGAGTTGACTTTCCCATCTATATCCATAACACACAAATCAATTCTTGTAATCATTCTCAGTTCATCTAATGTCTTTTGTATTACCTGGCTTGAAATCATAATTCCTCTCTCCTTTGGGTCCATCCCGGGATTTTCTAAAATAATAATACATTATTTTTTTTTAATTGGCAAGCCGTATATGGCAAAAGTCCCCAGGGGAAACAATCAGATACTGCTTTCCCCGGGGACTCCTGTCTTTATTCTTCAGGTATATTGGAATTTTAAAGGTTCAATCTGTAAGCGGCCTCATTCCAGCGAAGTTCATTTTTCAGATTGCGGATGGTGGTATCCTTGTCAATGTAAACAGCCTCAATACCCATGGCTGCTGCCCAATCTCCCATCTGCTCTGCGGTTAAATCGTAGGAAAATGCCGTGTGGTGCGCACCGCCTGCCAGAATCCATGCTTCAGCGCCCGTCTGCAGACTTGGTTCCGGTGTCCAGAAAGCCGTAGCTACCGGAAGCTTCGGCATTGGCTGTTCCACCTTTTTGCAGTTGACCTCATTGATAATCAGACGGAATCTGTCTCCTAAATCAATAAGAGAAGTGGCAATACCCTTTCCTGTCTTGGATGTAAACACCAGTCTTGCCGGGTCTTCTCGGTCCCCCATGGACAGTGGCTGACATTTGATACTGATTGGCCCTTCTGCAATAGTCGGGCACACTTCCAGCATGTGGGCTTCCAGAATTCCCTCTTTGCCCGGAACCAGATTGTATGTGTAATCTTCCATAAAGGAAGTTCCTTTTGCGTCTTTTTTGCCCTGTGTCATAATCTTCATCAGACGAACCATAGCCGCTGTTTTCCAGTCGCCTTCTCCGCCGAAGCCATAGCCTTTCTCCATGAGTCTCTGAATAGCCAGACCCGGAAGCTGATGCAGACAGCCCAAATCACCGAAATGTGTCACTATAGCCTGATAGTTTTTCTCTTCCAGGAAACGCTCAAAACCGATTTCAATCTGTGCCTGTACAGCTACGTGTCTGCGGAATTCATCTGCATCTCTGCCTTCCAGAAGAATGTCATATTTATCATAATATTCTTCCACCAGAGCGTCGGTATCTCCCTTAGATACCTCTTTGACTGCGTCTGCAATCTCATTCACCGGATAAGCGTCTACTTCCCACCCGAACTTAATCTGTGCTTCTACCTTATCACCTTCTGTAACCGCTACGTTTCTCATGTTATCCGCAATTCTCATAACGCGGATGTGGCTGCTTTCGATAACTCCTACTGCGGTACGCATCCAGGAAGCTATTCTCTTTTGTACCTCTTCGTCGTCCCAGAAGCCTACAATCACCTTGCGCTCCATTCTCATGCGGCTAACAATGTGGCCGTATTCTCTGTCTCCGTGAGCAGACTGATTTTCATTCATGAAATCCATATCAATGGAATCATATGGAATTTCTCTGTTAAACTGCGTATGCAAATGCAGCAGTGGTTTTCTGTATTCCTGTAGTCCCAAAATCCAGGATTTTGCAGGAGAAAAGGTGTGCATCCAGGTAATCACACCCGCACAGGTTTCATCTGCATTGGCCTCGTTAAAGGTCTGACGAATCATAGCGTTTGTTAAAAGGGTTGGTTTCCATACTACTTCATAGGGAAGTACCCCTGATTTATTTAGTCTGTCTACCATAATCTTGGAGTGCTCTGCCACATGCTCCAGACATTCCTGTCCATATAAATCCTGTGAGCCGGTACAAAACCAAAACTTATAATTTTTCATTTCCAACATATTGCTTTTCCTCCTGTTATACTCTGCCATCCGGCAATTTTTTCGTTCCTTTTTCTACGTTTCAGTATACTCTCCAGAGCAAAAAAAGAAAGAACTTTGTTGCCGCAATATGGACATTTATTATCTTTTTTGTTACAGTATAAGAAAAGTATCAGTATACCAAAGGGAGGGCTGCACATGCTGGCCAATTTTGAAAAACGGGAAGGAAAAGAACGAGCCTGGTCAGGCCGCTATGAAAACCTGCACAACCTGCCCCACTGGCACTTAGAGTTTGAACTGATTTATATTGAAAAAGGGAGAGTAACGGTTTCCCACAACCATACTGCCTATGACCTTTACAGCGGGGAATCGGCTCTCATAGAAAGCGGAGAAATCCACTATATTAAAGGCGAACCGGGAAGTATTACGTCCATTCTCATGTTTGACGGCTCTATGATCCAGGAGATTACCCGGCGGGCAAAGCTTGCTTCTCCTCTTCTGGACTCCTATATTGCTGTCCTTGTTCCAGGCCTCTGTCAGACTGTAAAAAACGAGTTAAAGGAAAAACAGCCCTTTTATGAACTGAAAATCACCAGCCTTATCCGCAGTCTTCTAGTGGACATTTACCGCCGTGAAGCGCTGTCGACACATAATCTTGTGGAGTCAAAAACAAACCGCTGCCATACTTCCATGGAAAATTATAAAAATCTGCTCAGTGAGATTGAAGAAAAATACAGCTATATCACCTTTGCGGACGCCAGCAGCTTTATGGGCCTGTCTCAACCTTATTTTTCTAAATTTTTTAAAAATATTTCAGGAATGACTTTTTCCAAATATCTGAATATTATACGGCTTGAAAAAGCTATCGAAATACTCCGACACAACACAAAGCACCTGTCTATTACGGAAATCGCTACTCTGTGCGGGTTTGATACCATACGGCACTTTAACAGAACTTTCAAAGAAATGACCGGATTTTCCCCTCGTGAACTTCCTGAAGACTATGTACTGACTTCACGCTCTATCAAGAGTATGAAAGGAAACTTTAATCCCACGCTTTCCGGCTCACGGCTGCTGGACTAAAATAAGTATCATCGGTTTTTAAAAATCCCGCCTGGAAACTCCAGACGGGATTCTATTCTCATTCACAATTTTTAGTTTGTAATAACCTGCTCTGTTTCTTTGTCAAATACATGAACTTTTTCCATGTCTAATGCAAATTTAACAGTGTCGCCTGTTCTTGCTGTTGTACGAGGATTTACTCTTGCTGTCATAGAAAATCCTTCTGTATCAAAGTACAGATAAACTTCAGCACCAAGTAATTCGTAAACAGTAATTTTTCCTTCGATTGTGCTGTTCGGGAATGCCTGGATACGAGCTTCATCATCGTATACATGCTCTGGACGAATACCCATAACAACAGTTTTTCCATCATATCCGCCTTCGATAAGGGCTTTTTTCTTGGAAGCAGGTACCTCAAGTGTAGTGCCGCCAATCTTTAATTCAACATCGTTTCCTTTTACATGTACAACTGCATCTAAGAAGTTCATCTGAGGAGAACCGATGAATCCGGCAACAAACAAGTTGCATGGAGAATTGTACAATGTCTGAGGTGTATCAACCTGCTGTACAACACCATCTTTCATAACAACGATTCTTGTACCCAGTGTCATAGCCTCTGTCTGGTCATGTGTAACGTAGATGATTGTAGCACCTAATCTCTCGTGTAATTTGGAAATCTCAGTACGCATTTGAACACGAAGTTTTGCATCCAGGTTTGACAGAGGTTCGTCCATTAAGAATACTTTAGGTTCACGCACGATAGCACGTCCCATAGCAACACGCTGTCTCTG
>DXFK01000046.1 GCA_019114495.1 Candidatus Blautia stercoravium | reverse complement strand
TCCCATGGTATAGAACAGTCCTTCCAGATTCAGCATCTTCACAAGCTGCTTTTCTGACAAGCCGATGGCCTGCATCATACCAAGTTCTTTCTTTCTCACATGAATACTGTTTATCATGGTATTCATCATGTTCATCATACAGATAACACCTAAGATTCCAAGGAAAACATAGCAGGATAGATACATAAAGGACATGGATGTTTTATATTCTTCATACTCCTTCTGCCAGGAATCTGCAAGCTCGATACCACCGGCCTTTTCACAGGCAGCAACCAAGGCCTTTTCCAACTCTGCATCATAGTCCTTGTCTGCAAAAATACTCAGGGCGTCATTGACATTGTATTGGCTCATAGCATTGACTGCGCTCTTGGCAGTGAGAAAAGTTGCATAATTGACAATACCCTCTGAATAATCCCCAATTGCCGCAATCTCCAGGTTTTTCTCCTTTTCTACATTGCCGTCCGGATACTGGAACGTAATTTTATCTCCTACTTTCAGTTCCGGATACCAATGAAGCGCTGTCTTAGAAAGAATGACTTTATTGCCTTTCTGCAATTCTTCATAAGTTACTTTTCCTTCTACAATACCCTTTTCCAGTATTTCAGCATAATTTTCCGAGTAACCTACAAGGGATACCTGTTCTTCAAATCTTTTATTCTTCAATGGAATACACGATTTTACTTCTGTCTTCTCCACACCATCCAGACTCTCAATTTCCCGGATAAATTCCGGTGTCAGAGGATTATGCTGCTGAACCTGACTCCATTCCAGCTCTGGATGTTCTTTATTTCCGGATTCTGTAATAACGGAAAGATAATACTGTCCGTCAATACTGGAATCAGCAGACTCTCTGGGAGCTGCACAGAATAAGCCGGCAGACACGGTCACGAAGAAAACTCCGGTAATCGCCATGGAAATAACGGTAATCACTGTTCTCTTTTTATTCCTTGACAGATTGGAACAGGTCAGACGGAACAAGTTCAGATATTCATAACCTTTTCTCGTTCCTTTTCCCTTACTGCCTTCTCCGTTATAGCGAAGCGCCTCTATGGTAGAAATTCGGGCGGCAATTTTCATAGGCTTCAAGAGTGAAAGGTAAACGGTCATAAGCGCCACACCTGCAGCCAGAAAATACAGCCATGCATGAAGATACTGTACTTCGTGATTCTTTACAAGCTCAGATATGGCAGTTATCACCATGTCTTCTCTCTTATCCGCATTTATGATTTTATACATCAAAGGAAAAACTCCCTCCAATGTAGCTGTTCCTGCCAGCAGGCCTGCCGGAATGGCAAACGCTGCCGTAAAAAATCCTTCCCTCAGAACAATCTGGCGAATCTGGTGTTTTGTGGCTCCTATGGCTTTTAATCGGCCGTACTCCTGTACCTTATGAATCATGGATACAAAATATATACTGTAAATGGTAATGACTCCGGCCAGTACCACGATCAGCATAATCATTATAATCACAGGAATGGTAGACGGGTCCACATAATTGGCTGACAGATACTCTGTATTTACCACCAGGTTGTCTTCAGGAATCTCAAAGGCAGCAGCAATATCTTTCATCTCCTCTTCCCATGTCATCTGTTGTAGCTGAAGATACCGTGGGAAGGCGAAAATAGACGCGGTAGGAAATATCTGTCATGGGAAAATCCTGCTTCACAAATTCTTCAGAAACAAAGGCGCTGTATAACTTCTTGTCTTCATTTATCTGGCTGTCTGCCGTCATACCGCAAATAACGAAATCCTTTTCCCTGCTGTAGTCCAGGCCTTCATTTGTCATAGGCTGGTAGGGCACGCGGATAGTATCACCTATCCTTCCCTCCAGTCCCATGGCCTTTAACAGTCCTTCGGACACCACAATTTCATTCTCCTTCTGTGGAAAATGCCCCTCTGCTAATTCTGATTTGTTCAATTCGGCACAAGTTTCGTCCAGATACACCATACTGATGGTGTATGTTTCATTTACCATAACAGCCGGGTCACACCGCAGCCCCATACTTTCCAGACGGTCCGAAGCCTTCAGATTCTGTGCAGTCTGGGGAGACACGTCGCGATACAGCCCATGAAAGGTTGGATATACCTGATTTACTGCCGCAAATTCCAGATTCACAACACCAAATCCAATGCCGGGAATCACAAACAGCAGAAGGGTGGTGAGAAAAATAGCGATACCTGTTAAAATATTTCGGCTTTTATTCGCCCTGATATTGGAGAAAGCCGTTCTGGTTACCGTCTTCATTCTGCCGTCACCACCTTACCGTCTTCAATGACAATAATCTCGTCTGCCATCTAGGCAATGGTTTCATCATGGGTAATCATCACCAAAGTCTGTCCGTATTTGGTCACACAAGTTTTCAGAAGTGCAATAACCTCCAATTCTGTCCGGGAATCCAGATTTCCGTTGGGTTCATCGGCCAGAATAATCGAAGGCCGTGAAGCAAGTGCTCTGGCAATGGCCACTCTCTGCTTCTGTCCTCCGGAAAGAGTATTGGGAAGATTTTTCAGCCTATCCTCGATACCAATGGTTTTTATAATTTCCATAACATAATTATGGTCAACCTTTTTATTATCCAATCCTAGAGGAAGTACAATATTTTCCCATACATTCAAAGAAGGAATCAGATTGTAGTCTTGAAAAATAAAACCTATTTTTTTCTTCGGAATACTGCAAGCTGTTCATCCTTCAGTCTGAAAATGTCTTCCCCGTCAATAAACACCCTGCCTTTATCCGGTCTGTCCAGACCCCCCATTAAATGCAGCATGGTACTTTTTCCGGAACCGGACCTTCCTACAATCGCTGTAAACTTCCCTCTCTCTATAGTCAGATTTGTATGGTCTACTGCCTTTACCAGATTTTCTCCCTTTCCGTAATATTTCTTTAAATTTCTGATTTCTACCATTGGTTTCATCTGTCATGCTCCCTTCTGTTCTTTCTGTCTCTACTATGCATAATACAACAGAAGACTTGCAATTTGCTGACAGGAACCTTACAGTTTTGTAATTATCCGCGAATAAAGTTTGTTTTGATTTTTTCTTCCGGCTTGGGTGCTTCTATTCCCGCTTTTTTTCCGGCCTCAATGCATTTCAGTGTCCATGCCATATTTTTTCCCAGCACACGCATAATCTGCAGTCCTTCTTCATCCTGTTTTACCTCTTCCGGTGTATTTCCATGCACCATATTCCAGTAATTGGAGGAGATAATTGGCATCTGATGAAAGGCAAAATATTTCGTCAGAACATCTAAGGTCGCGGTTGTGCCGGCTCTTCTGGCAGAAGCTACGGCAGCAGCCGGTTTATACAGCATATCTTTTCCTGCCAGGGAACACAACTTATCCATGAATTCTATAATCTGCCCTGTGGGAGAAGCCCAGTATACCGGAGAACCTACAATAATACCATCTGCTTCTTTCAGCTTCAGAGCAGCTTCCTTTACCAGCTCTTTATCCGGATTTCCTGCCTGAAAAATTTCTGTCTCAATACCATTTTCCTTTAATGCCTCTGCAACTGTACTTAAAGCTGTAAAGGTACAGCCTGCCTTTCTGGGACTTCCATTTAATAACAATACTTTCATATTATTTTCATTCCTTTCTCCATAACTTTTAAATTTCTATCTTATTATACTCTAAGAACGGCTTTTCAGCAATTCCGTCTGTTCATTTTCTCCCAACAGATACAACTCATGCAAAGCTCTGGTAATAAAGGGCACTGAAAAACTCCCATTTTTTGAGTGGGAGTTTTTATATTTGGCATTTTTAGGCTTTAGTTTTTAAAAAGTTCCGGAAAACGCCATGACTTATGCCATAGCATG
>DXFK01000045.1 GCA_019114495.1 Candidatus Blautia stercoravium | reverse complement strand
ATGGAAATAGCTGCTTCACCATCGGTTAGTTATCCACAGACAGGAAGCAAATGAAGTGAAAACAGATTTTTTATTTTCTCTGTTTTTCACAAAAAATCACATGGACTCTATCAGAGGTTCTGAATAGTTACCAAAGACACATAAAACAGCAGACGGTATATCCGCATACCGTCTGCTGTCATTCTTCTCATTTCTCTATCCAGATTTCATATGCCCTTTTCCTCAAGTGCAACAAAGACCCCTTATCGATCATCTGAACAAAAGGAAAACATTTTTTTCCTGTACTTCTGCAAAAAGTCTGTATTTTCGGCAAGACGTCTCCTCCGTACTCCATGCTCTGAGGTAAAAGAATGCACTGATATGCCTCTAGACGGACCTCCAGATCTTTCTCTACTTTCTTCATTTCCACATATGATATTTCTCCCTGTGCCCCAAATTCCTTCAGAAAGCATTCCACGCTGTAGCGATACCATTCACTGTCAAAGATAACTGCCGTCCGCTGGTCTGCCTGCAGGTTGGCAATATTGCCGATACATGCAGTATCTACATACAGACTTACCATTTCCGCCTTTTCCGCCTCCGGAGCGGAAATATTTTTCAGCGTATCGCGCAGCTCTTCAAAATGGTTGATGGTAGTGGCATACATATCATAATACTCTTCTATCAGGATTTCTTTTTTATTTCTAACATCGTCCAGCAGAAACGGAACTGCCGTGACATTGCAAAACTCCTGGATTTCTCTGGCAGTTTCCTGTATAAATTCTTCACTGCAGTCCACCCAGGCCACTCTTATTTTTTCTTCTTCTGGCAATTTCTCCCAGGCAGTTTCCTGAAACAGCCATTCTATATCAGACTGGCTCATTCCCTTCTTTACCAGTTGATCCAAAACTGCTTCTATCTTCCTGTCTGCCTGCTCCGGATCCAGCCCCTGACATTTCTTCATCACATAAGTTCCGCTTCCCTGCACAGCATATGCCAAGCCTTCCCTGCACAGCATAGCATATGCTTGTTTTATAGTGTTTCGTGCAGCCTGAAATTCCAAAGTTGCCTTTCTTTCTGCGGGGAGTCTTTCTCCTTCCTTGCGCTTTCCTGTGCGAATTTCCCTTTCTAATTGCCTGTACACTCTATAATATATAGCATCCTCTTTTTCTCTGTCTTTTTCTGTCATAAATAATTTTTCTCCTTTGTCCTGGGAAGCCTCCTTTTCGCATTGACCAGATTTATCCATGATCCCTGATCAATTTCATAATTCAAAGGAATCATTCTGCATTTCTTCTTTTTTAGTCTTGCTATAGATCTCAGCACTGCTACCCCGCTGTATTCCTGATAATCCGGAGGAAGAAGCAGCACTGAATCCTCTCTCCTCATTTTTTCAAAATTCTCTATCTCCTGTTCTCCAATAAAGAAAACTTTCCTGTCCTCCTGCAGTAGCTTTAAAGTATTGCCAATACTGCTCAAAAAATGGCTGCTACGATATAAAACATATACATCGGATTCTTTCGGTATCGTGGCCATCATAGCTATAGTTTCCCGTGTTTCCCTAAGTACAAAGGTTTCTACGGGAAGCCCCAGAAATTCTGCATAACGAATGAATTCCCGGTAATGAGTCTGAGAAATAAAAACAAGATCACAGTTTCCCTTGATCACAGATTTTCCCGACAATACATCCTCCAGAACATAGGGCTCTACAGTAATTCCTCCCATCTGCCCTAATTTTGGTACAAGCACATGGAGCATTTCTTCATTACATTCTACCAAAGCGACAGAGACTTTCTGTTCTTGGTAAAAATATGCCTCTGTTACCTTCAGTATCTCCTTTAATACCTTATTATATCCCCCCATCTGCCAATACAGATCGTGCAGGAGTTGTTCTGCCGTTTCCTCCAGGCTTTTTTCAGTCTCATCGCCAGTATCATGCAGGACATAAGAACCGCCTCCCCGCACTTTCCGGATCAATCCCTTCTGTTTTAAACAGTCATAAGCCTTTTTGATCGTTCCTACAGAGATTCCTCTTTCTCTTGCCAGCGTCGCTTCTGCCGGAAGGCGCATCCCCGGGCCATACTCCCCTGTTTGTATTTTTTTTCTGAATTCTTCTGCTATCTGCCTGTATATAGCCGATTGAACCCTGTTTTCTTTCTCCTTCATAGTGACATACATAAAAACAGCAGATATAAACAGCCAGTCCAGGCTATTTTATGTCTGCTGTTTTACTCCTTATCTTCTTTTATTAGAATGTTGTTTTATCTCTGTAATTCAGAGCAATATAGCTTTTTTCCCGGTTGATCTTAATCTCCTGTCCCGCCTGGTCATAGAATTTCAGATAGGACTGCTCATTAACTGTTTTCCTTCTTGGTATATTATCTGTAGATAACTTAGAAGTGAAAATAAACACAATGTACTAAAAATTCTGCTTATACATTTTTCCAAATATCTTTAATTTCTTCCTTCTAATCAAGCAACAGCGCTCCCTATATTATCAAGAATAATGGAACTGACACCTCACAAAATATTGACAGCATCATATACAACCAGTATCTAATATCTATATCTGGATATTCTGCAAACAAAAAATCCCCTGGTTGAAGTATGATTGAAAATCACAAAATACACTGCCAATATTCTCATAAATTCTAGATAAATTACATATTTTTTTACTCTCCATTTTATTTTTTGGTATTTAGCAAAAGTACAAGCATCTTAACCTTCCTATAATATCAATCCCTACGGAGGGAACTACTGCCAGCTTTAATTTTACCGGCCTGCCTATTCTGTAAGGTTCTGATATACTCAGTGGACGCTGCTCCTTACTTCCATAAGTTGGCCTTGTTGCTGATGGAGTGTTCTATACACTACATCGTGATTATCGAGTTCCTGTTCGAGGAGCCTACTCCATCTCACATTTTTCTGAAACCCGGCAAGAGCCTGGAATTATGATTCAGTCTTTATGTTTCTGTTATGCTGCCAATGCTTCCTGTTGTGTAGGATGTTTGATGTCTGACAGGAGTTTTTTTGGTTCATACTTTAACCCTTTGTCAGGATTGTATAAATCACCCTCAGTATTTTACAGGCTATAACAATCAACGACTGCATCTTCTTAAGTGGATTCTCGTTTCTCGTCGCGTAGTAAACAACTCCTAAAATCACATGACTCTTAGTCCCATTTTACGCCTTTATTTTTGAAGATATTATTCCTCTAAAGAGAAAAACAAAGAAACAAAAACATAATATCATCAATAAGATGTCAGGGTCAAAAGGTTGTTAGCCATAAAAATGTAGATAAAATGGTGACGATAACACATCCATTTATTATATATTTTGTTGCCTAATTATAGTAATTACAGTATTTAATAAACCAGATAAAGCCAAGAATTCTCCTCCAAACATTAGTATGATGAGTTCCATTCTATATTTGAGATAAATCTGTCCCATATATCAAAGACAATATTGGTATTCTCCATAGAAAAGCAGCACCAACACACATTTCAGTTAACACCAGTAATATTATAGCTTGAATAAATATCCTTTTATAAGTTCTTCGGTCTTTTTCTCGTTCCACAAAATTGACATTTTCTGAATCATCGGGTTAAAAACAATCTCGTTTAATACGCCAATAGTCATTACTGGCATTAAAATATAACCGTAACAAGCTTGCAAATGATCATTTAGTACAGTGTATTTTATAAGGGCTCAGTTGTCAAGATAAAAATCTAAGATTTTTCTTCAATTCGTAAAGCAAAAAGTGTCTTCGACACTTCAACTCGTCGTATAGTAAACATGAAGTTCTTTAAACTCGTCTGCATGTGCTTCCGCCGATTTCGCCGCCTGGAACAACCAGTATCTGAGCCGTTTGCGTCCTCTGTGGCTGATCCGGGTTTCTCCCTTGGGTTTACCGGAGCTGCAGGCTACCAGTCCCAATCCACTAAGTTTTTGTATTTCCTTTACGTCATCAAATCTTGAAATGTCTCCCATCTCTGCAAGGATTCCAGAAAGTATATTTTCTCCAATTCCGGATATCTCAAGGATGTTCTCTGCATGTGGTATCTGTAAACAGTTCTCTTTTAATTGATCCTCTATATCTCATTCCGAAATTGCCATCCTTTACAAGGTTTGCGATAAGTTTTGTATCCTTCCTGTCATCCTTAAGCTGACTGTTATCTTCAACTTCCTTTGTCTGCTTTACAGCATACGGATTTACCTGAACAACGCTTATTCCATTTGCTATCATCCATGTAGCAAGACAAAACCAGTAATGGCCTGTCGGCTCTAAGCCAAGTACAATCTGATCCTTGTCGTTTGCAGCTGCTATTCCTGCAGCCCAATCCCTTGCACTTTGAAATCCTTCCACTGTATTGCTGAATGAAAATGCGGACTTACTGAGTTCTCGCCCTCTGGTATCAATTGCCCTCACATAATGAGTTTCACTGCCTACATCGCATCCTAATATAAGCATGTCATCACTGATAAATGTGAGTTTTTCGTTCTTATCGAATTTGCCTTTGGTTTCTAACTCATGCCAAGTTGAAGCTTTGAGATTGCTCTTTATTTTTTCAGCTTTCGCTATCATTTCCTGCTGTTCAAAAATATTTGCTGTTACTACTTGATTTTTTCTCTTTGTACCTTTAACATTCATTGTATATACCTTTTGTATTCTTTAGATTTTACCAACCAGCCAAGTCAGTAATAATCTAAATTTACCTGAGGTATTTTTTCATGTCAATTTCTTGGCTCATTTAAAGTATACAGGAAGCTTTTAAGGACATCTTTTACATTTTTCTATATCAAAAAAATATGTCATCCGAGGATTCTTTCCCTCTGTTTTTCGTTTATCAAGATATTTGTGAATTGCCAGATGCCCTGCCTTACATTGATACATTCCGGCATCTTTATTAAAATCGAATTCATCTGGTTTTGTACGATTTCCTTGAGTAACAATACTATTTAATCGGGAGATAAGTTCATAATGATTATCCTTTGCAGCATCAATATTTTCCTTGCTTGAATAGGCCTTGCCACCAATCACTGTTTCAACTTTTATTCCCGCATCTCTGCTTTTCTGAACCAGAGACGATAATTCTTTTCCATCCGTCTTTTCACCGCTGGTAATGGTTGCGGCTGTAATAATTCGTTCTTCCTTCATAGATATATGTATTTTATATCCAAAGAAAGAGGTATCTGCTGTTTTGTGTCCGATTTTTGCATCTATATCCTTCGAAGTCTCCAAGTGCTCAAGGTCATCACTGACACATTCTTCTAATAAATTCAGTTTTTCTTGCACTTTAGGGTAACTACATATATTTTCATTTTCTTTTATAAAGGAAATAAGCTGTTTACAGTACTCCAACTCTTTTTCCAGAGAATCCTCCGTATTTTTATTTGGGAATTTCTCTTTCAGTGTTTCGTCTACTTCATAAACTGTGCGTCGTAACTTTTTTTCCTTCTCCCGAAGTGCCTAACAGGGAGTTTTTTGATAATATCTTGATTTTGTATGGGTAGCATCTACAATGATAGATTTTGACTTTATAATTCCTTTATCCAATGCAATCTGAACGGTTTTGGCAATCAGCATATCCAAAAGATTCATATCTTTTAAGCGCAGTTTGCGAAATTTTGTTAATGAACTGGAATTAATAACCGCTTCTTCCGGTGCCATATCAAGAAAGTATTTAAAAGACATATCATATTTAGAGCGTTCTACGACATCAACACCAGATAAATGATAAATGGACTTTAAAAGAAGGTACTTAAACATCCGGATAGGAGAAACCGCATTACGACCATTATCCAGACAATATTTAACCTGAATTATTCATGATCATTCGTTTCGCTACGGCAAAAGCCGCATAGTTACTGTATTTTTCATACTTTTCTGCTTTCATCCAACAAGTGAAGAAATTTTCATAGAAAAAGCACTTCAAGTTTGTTAAAATTTAGGTGTCTAAGCCAAATAAAAACAAAGGAGAAGTTCTCAATCACTATTTTAAACGACACCGTATTAGAAGGCAATAAGTATCTGAAAATAAATTTTGATGGAGGCGATTTGTTCTCCGATGCAGGTCTTCTTCTAAATTTAAGGGATTCGCCTGCAAGCTTGGCTTTGCAAGCCTGTTAAAATCGGAATTCAAAACCAATGACAGTGTATCATTTCGTTATCATAAAGATGACGAAAATCTCTTGCAGGCAATCTACCAGATACTTGCGCATACTTTGAAGATGATTGCGCCGATGAGCTTACAAATGATCCGGTCCTGACAGCAATCCTGGCTACAAAAGCTCTTGCTTCACAGCCAACGCTCTCACGGTTTTTCAACCGCATGGATGACAAGACACCGAATCAATTCTATGACCTGATGCCGCGCTTCCGAAAAGTAGTGTATTCAATAAAAAAGCCGGAACTGATTCTTCTTGATCTGTATTCTACTCTTTGGAATACTTATGGCCATCAGGAAGTAGAAGGTTTTAAATTCCACTATCAGAATCACGAATACCATCCTCTGGTCTGCTATGACGGAATCACCGGAGACCTTTTGAAAATCCAGCTTCGAAACGGAACGGATTATTCCTCTATAGGTGTAACGGACTTTTTCACATATTTAGATTTTATATGCATTGCTTCAATATTGGTTTGGTTAAAATGAACAAACAGAAATGTTCTTCTAACACGCTCTAGGATGTCTTTTTCTGCAGACTAAGCCTCTTCAATATGAACACGGCTGCCCCCTTCGCCCATACGGGCCGGTTCTACAATCAGATGCATGGGAATTCTCGCCTTAATGTCTTCCACATGGGTGATGATTCCCACGCTTCTCTGCCGGTTTTTGATTTTTTCCAGAGATTCCATAACTACATCCAGGCAAGTTTCATCCAGTGTGCCGAAACCTTCGTCCAGAAAGAAAAATTCCAGAGGGGCGGTGCCTTTCATCTGAATCTGGGAAGATAAGGCAAGAGCCAGCGCCAGAGAAGCCATAAAGGTTTCTCCGCCGGAGAGCGTAGAGGCAGGTCTGGAGACCCCGCCGTTTTTGTAATCTCGGATAATAAACATACCGCTGCCGTCGGTTTCCAGGCCGTAGCTGCTGCCAGTCATTTCTTTTAACTGGGCATCCGCTTCTCTGGACACATATTCCAGATAATACCTGGAAACGTATTCTACAAACCGTTTGCCACGGAACAGCCCTTCCAGTTCAGAGAGAATGTCCAGTGTGTGGGCAATCTCTTTTTTCTTTCCTTCCAGTTTTTCTTTTTCTTTTAAAGCCAGTTTTAGCTGCTGGAGCTGCTGTTTTAAGCCCCCAAGTTCCCGGACTGTATCGGAACTTTCTTTTTCCAGGACAGAGACAGCCGTTTCAAGAACAGATAGAGGTTCTTTGGGCTGAGAAAGAACTGCTTTCTGCTGCTTCACTGTTTCCAGACGCAGCTGTACCCGGAAACAGGATTCCCGGTAGTTTTCTGCTTTTTCCCGCATAGCAAGAAGTTCGGTCTCTTCCCGTTGATGGGTTTCTATCCAGCTCTCTTCTGCTATCTGATACTCCTCCATTTTTTCCAGCAGAAGTTTCTGCTTTTGGCGGAAGTCAGTCAGCAAAGCCTGGGTAAGTGCTTCGTTGGCCGCATATTTTCGACACAGATGTTCTTCTTCTTTTTGTGCTTTTTCCGCCTGTGCAGTTATCCGGGTATAGGACTGTTGGATTTCTTCCATGATGGTTTCCAGTTCATGGCAGCGCTTTTGGGGGTCTTTACAAGAACCGGATTTGTCTGTAATCTGTTCTGTCAGTTCTTTCAGCTTCTGTTCATACTGACTCACCTGCATTTCCAGCCGCGTCTTTTCTTCTCTGGTTTTCTGAATCAACAGGTCGCCTTTTTCTTTATTCTGTATGCGTGCATGGATAGCAGTTTCTAAAAGAGAAAGCTGTTTTTGTTTTTCTTCCCGGAGACGATTTTTATTCTGCAGCTCCTTGTAGGCCTGAATAAAATCCTCTGTCTGAGCTCGCTTTTTTAATTCTAAAATCTGCTTCTGCTGCTGTACTTCGCTTTGTGTAAGCGCCTGCAGTTCATCCTGTACTTCTTTTTGCCGGGTATACTGGTGAACCTGTTCTGTTTCGGCTCTGGCATTTTGGGTCTGAAGCGTCAGAATTTCTTTCTCCAAAAGAGAGCGCTGCTCCTGCGATTGGGCAAGGGCCTGCTCAAGGGCCGTTCTTTTTGCCCTTTGAGTCTCCAGTTTTGTTTCCAGTTCCTGCAAATTTTCGTTCAGCAAAGCGGCATTTAAGTTCTGCAAATTCTCCCAAGCGGTCTGTCCCATGCTCTGGCTGTTTTCCAGCTGTAGTTCCAGACGGGAAAGTTCTGCTGACAGCTTCTGAAGGTTCTGTTCTGCCTGCTGTCTTTTTTGGGCAAACTGTGTGAGGCTGCCCCGTTCTGCTTGGGAAACCGTTTTTTCATGGTGAATACTGCCGCATACAGGGCAGGGCTGTCCTTCTTTCAGTTCTGAGGCCAGTATGGCTGCCAGATTATCCAGATACTGTTTTTCTAACATATCTCTTTTTTCAACTGCTTTTTCTTTTTCAGCAGTTTTTTCTTTGATTTTCTGACGGAAATCTGCGCACAGTATTTCCTGTTCTTTTATGTTTTGCTGCAAAACAGCGGCTTTTTCCTGCTCAGCTTTTACCAGCAAGAGATGTTCTTTTTGGACTTCTGCTTCAGGAAGCGCTTTCTGCCTTTCCAGGATACGCTCCGCTTCCTCGGTCTGTTTCTGTAAGTCTGCTTCTTTTTTGGCCAGCTGCTGCCGGGTCTGTATTTTTTCTGCTTCGGCTTTTCGCTCTTTTTCTGCAAGTTCTGTCAGTTGGGCAGTTATACCCTTTTTGCGTTCCAACAGAGCATTTTGTTCCATGACAAGGCGGTATCCTTCTTCCGTTTCCTGCTGCTGCTTTGCAGTCATAGTTACTGCTTCTATTTCCAGAGACAAAGCTTCCTTCTGAGATTTCCGATGCTCAATATCCTGCAGTAGTTTTTCCATCTTCAGACATGAATCTTCTAAACTTCTGTCTGTTTTTTGAGCCGCATTTTTTGCTTCTGTCCATTGCTTTTCTGCCTTTTGTCTGCTACTTAAAAGCACTACGGCTTCCTGCAGTTTTGCCTGTTCAAGCTTGAAAAGCGGCAGTTCCTTTTGCACCTGAAGCTGGGATTTTTCCTTTGCATTTCTGAGTTTCTGGCTTTCTTCCTGTTTTTGGGTCAAAGCGGTTTTCAGTAATTCCTGTTTTGCCTGGGACGATGTCCATGCTGCTTTTGTATTACGGGCCTCCTGCAGATATGTCCAAAGATAATTGGCTGTTTGCGCCTGCTTTTCTTCTTCCTGAAGAAGGTCTATTTTTTCTTTTTGTGCTTTCAGCTTGGATGCCTGAGACGTCAGTTCCAGCCATTCCTGTTCCAGAGCCGCAAACTTCTGTCCCTGTTCCAGCTGCACCCTAGCCGCTTTGAGCGCCGTGGATTTCTCTTCTGATAAAATCCGGATTTGTTCTGCTTTTTCCTGCAAATCCTGTACATCCTCTGGCCGGACTTCTTCGTAACGGGAAAGAGCACCCTCGTTTTCCTGCATCTTTCCGTTCCATTGTAAAGCCCGGTCTTTTACCAGACTTGCCAGCTGTTCTCCGTATTTTTCCAGATGGAACAGCCGCTCCAGCATTTTATTACGCTCCATGCCCTCCAGCTTTAGAAATTCTGAAAATTTTCCCTGGGGAAGAACTACGGTGCGGAAAAAATCTTCTTTGGACAGCCCCAGTACATCTCTGCACTTTTCATTTACAGTTCCTACGCGGTCTGCCAGAATTTCGTGCTTTCCTTCTGTCAGTTCTGCAAAACGGGCGCTGTCACTGCGGATCGTTCCCTCTTTGGAGCGTTTGAAGCTTCTGGATACCTGGTAAATCCGCTCTTTTTTCTCTTTTACAGAAAAAGTATATTCCACGAAAGCCTTATCTGTACTCACATGGATAAAATTGGCGCTGTTTCTGGCTGTGGTTCCGTAAAGCGCCAGTGTCATACCGTCCAGAATACTGCTTTTTCCGCTTCCGGTAGGACCAAAGATACCGAAAAGTCCACGGCTGGTTAAAAGTTCAAAATCAATTTCCTGAGGTTCCAGAAAACTGTTAAGCCCTTGCAGTTTCATTCGGAGTGGTCTCATATGGCTGTGCCTCCTTTTCCAGAATATCCCGAAGCATGTCCAGGACTTCCTGCTCCGGCTGTGTTCCTTTTTTCTCCAGATAGTATCCTAAAAATAATTCTTCAAAGCTTTTTTCCGTAAACCGTTCCATATTTTGTTCTGCCTGTTGTTCAGGAAATAGGGGAAGAACCTCCAAAATGTCATCTTTGTATTTTTTCAGCTCTTTTAGCTGTTCTTCCCGTATATAAGTTTCTGTATAAATCTGCAGATACACATAGCAGGGACGATTTTGATTTTCCCTGCATTTTTCCAGTGCTTCTTCGTAGCTTCGGCACTCCCATTTTTCGATGGGCTTCGGATTGTCCAAGTAAATTTCCCGTACCTGTACCGGCTGTTTGGGATGCAGCTCTGCCAGACAGCACTGTTTGGCTATAACCGTTTCCTGCAGACGGTAGGGAAGAATGGAGCCGCTGTAACGAATCCGTCCCTGACTTCCGACTGCCTTCTGGGGTCTGTGTACATGTCCAAGAGCTGCATACTGAACGGAAGAGGGAAATACTTCGGGAGGCAGAAGGTAACTATTTCCCAGCATCATCCCCTGCTCAGAACCGTCTTTGATACTTCCTAGTGTAAAAACATGGCTCATCAGCAGATTGATAGTGTCTTCCTGATACCAACGAGCTTTTTCAGCAAAAAAACTGCCTACTTTTTGGGCATAGTTCCGGGCCTTTTGGTCTTCTTCGTCCTCCGTCCGGTATAAGACTTCATTTAAAGATTTTTCGCTTAAATAAGGGACACAGACAAAGACAGCTTTTTCCCCTTTATGAGAGAAAGAAAAAGTACATGTATCCAGGGAGTTAATTTCAAAATGGCCGTAGAAACCGGAAGCAATGCGGGTCTGCGGCGTTCCGTAAATGATAATGCCATGCTCTCGTACCAGAGGCGCAATGGCTTCCAGACGGGAGGACTGGTCATGATTGCCTGCAATAAGTACCACCAGCCGTTCTCCCTGTGCAGTTAAATCTTTTAAAGTTCGGTATAAAAGGGCCTCTGCCCCGGCTGACGGATGGCCGTTATCAAAAATATCTCCGGCAATGCAGACCACATCAGCCTGTGTTTCATTGGCAATGCGGACAAACTGTTTCAGAACTATTTCCTGTTCCAGAAGGCGGCTTTTGCCCTCCAAAAGTTTTCCAATGTGCCAGTCAGCAGTGTGTAATATTCTCATAGGTAGACTCTTTCTGATAAATTTAAATGAAAAATGATAGTAGTTTCTGTCTGTAAGTATAGCATTATCTAATGGAAAAAGACAAGAAAAACACGGCATGAGAAAGAAAATAATGTTTTTTACAAAAAAAGATGTTATAATGAAACAAACGCGTAAAAAATTCAGCATAAGAAAGGAAACAGAAAAATATGAGAAATGAATTGTTTTCCGTAGGACCACTAACCATACACGGATATGGACTGATGATTGCACTGGGTATTCTGGTATGCATTTTCATGGGAACGTACCGTGCAAAAAAGCACCATTTGAACGAGGAAGCTGTTCTGGATATTGCTATTTTCAGTATTCTTGCAGGATTTATAGGCGCCAAGCTGTTGTTTGTGCTGGTGGAATTTGACCGCTTTTTGAAAGACCCGCTGCAGGTATTGGGGACTGAAGGTTTTGTTGTATACGGAGGAATTCTTGCAGGTGTGCTGGCCGCAATTTTGTATTGCCGCAAGAAAAAACTTTCATTTCTGGAATATTTTGATTTGCTGGCGCCCTCCATTGCCGTCGCCCAGGGATTTGGAAGGATTGGCTGTTTTCTGGCAGGCTGCTGTTATGGAAAAGAAACCCATGCTTTCTGGGGTGTGACCTTTCCCGAAGGCAGCTTTGCTCCGGCAGGTGTTCCTCTGATTCCTACACAGCTGTTATCTTCCGCAGGAGATTTTCTGATTATGGCAGTGCTTCTCATTTATAGCAGACACAGCAAAAAAACCGGAAACACTGGAGCCTTATACCTGCTGCTTTATGGAGTGGGACGTTTCCTCATAGAATTCCTTCGTTCCGATGACAGAGGTACTGTAGGAGTGCTCTCCACTTCTCAGTTTATTTCCATTGGAGTTGTATTGATTGCAGTGGGAATGTTTATCAAA
>DXFK01000044.1 GCA_019114495.1 Candidatus Blautia stercoravium | reverse complement strand
AATGTGTATAATGTAAAAAACAGAATCCACATGTCGAAAACCGTTGAAAAATAAGGATTTTTAAGATTTTGAAAAAGAAGTATGTGAATATGTTGGGAGAGTTATCCACATGTTATCCACATTTTGTGGATAAACTTACGTAAACTTAAAAAATGTGAGTAAGTCTGTGTATAAAAATATGGATAAAATTAGTTAAAAGAAAAAATACTGAAAAGTATGTGGAAACTCAGTGGATAAATGTGGACAACTTAAAAAGGGAGAAAAACGCAGAAAAAAATACCAGAAAAACCGCAGAAATAGAAAGAAAGGCTTGACGAATACAGACTTTATGAATATAATTGAAATGATGTTTTATCATGCATAACTGGAAGTGACATCTGAATTAAATAATATCGGAAAGATGTCCATTAATATAAGGGAGGTGCCTTGAATATGAAAATGACATTTCAGCCAAAGAAAAGACAGCGTTCCAAAGTTCATGGATTCAGAGCTAGAATGAGCAGTGCTGGCGGAAGAAAAGTTTTAGCTGCTAGAAGAGCAAAAGGAAGAAAAAAATTATCAGCATAAGACCGCAGACATGTGGTCTTTTCTTCTCTTTGCGGTAAAGGATAGGGTATGAAATATTCGGAATCATTAAAAAAGAATAGAGATTTTCAGTTGGTTTACAAAAAGGGAACATCATTTGCGAATCGTTATCTGGTTATGTACATTAAGGAAAATCAGCTGAATCGTAACCGACTTGGTATATCTGTAAGCAAAAAAGTAGGAAACAGTGTAGTAAGACATCATTTGACACGATTAATCAGAGAAAGTTACCGTCTGAATGAAGAAAAATTTTGCTGTGGATATGATATAGTAGTTATTATAAGAGTAAGTGGAAAGGAGCAGGGATTCCATTCTTTACAGAGTGCCTTGCTGCATTTGGGAAAAATCCACAAAATAATGAGAAGTGAAGAGAATGAAAAAAATATTAATCATCTTGATTAAAGGATATCAGAAATATTTGTCGCCGCTTAAAAGCACACGCTGCCCTTATATCCCCACCTGTTCACAATATGGGTTGGAGGCTGTTGAAAAATACGGAGCGCTCAAAGGGGGGCTTCTGGCAGTATGGAGAATTTTAAGATGTAATCCCTTTTCAAAGGGAGGATATGACCCGGTGCCGTAA
Source organism: Candidatus Blautia stercoravium (assembly GCA_019114495.1). GTDB lineage: Bacteria > Bacillota > Clostridia > Lachnospirales > Lachnospiraceae > Blautia > Blautia stercoravium. Next base: position 7,731 of record DXFK01000044.1, on the reverse strand, counting down.
AACACCGAAAGAAAGATAGAAGGGTGACAAAAACAGAAGGAGGAAACTGTTTTGGGTGTGTTACTGACTAAGAGTACCATGCCGATTGTAAACTGGGTAGCAGAAGTGCTGGGCTGGCTTATGAACGGCATTTATAGTATCGGAGTGCATAATTTAGGTCTGTGTATTATTATATTTACACTGATTATCTATGCTTTTATGACTCCGCTTCAGATAAAACAGCAGAAATTTGCAAAAATGAACGCGGTTATGTCCCCTGAATTGCAGAAAATTCAGAAAAAATACAGAGGGAAGAAAGACCAGGCTTCTCAGATGAAGATGCAGGAAGAGACTATGGCCATTTACGAAAAGTATGGCGTATCTCCGACAGGTAGCTGTCTGCAGATGTTAATTCAGATGCCCATTTTCTTTGCTTTGTATCAGGTTATTATTAAAATTCCGGGATATATCGGCGGTATCAAACATGTCTTTGACAGTGCTGTGACACAGATTACGTCTGTAAAGGGATACTCTGATATTATTTTAGAGTTTGTAAGAGAACATGGAATTAAAAATGCGTATCTGCCGACTTCTGGAACTCTGACAGATAATCAGGTTATTGACTTTTTGTATGCGCTGTCCCCTTCTCAGTGGGATCAGCTTGCAGATGTAAATAAATTCCAGGGATTTGCTGATGTGTTAAACCAGGCAGCAGATAAACTGCATCCCATGCAGAATTTCCTGGGGCTAAATATTGCGGATAACCCATGGGCGCTGATTCAGTCCGGCTGGAATTCCCATAGATATTTGCTGATTTTTGCAGCAGTGCTGATTCCGGTGCTGGCATGGGCCACACAGGTTCTGAACATGAAGTTAATGCCGTCTGCAGCAAGCACCAGCGACAACGGAGCTGCGTCCTCCATGGAAGCAACTATGAAGAGTATGAACATGATTATGCCTTTATTTACAGCATTTATCTGTTTCACATTCCCGGTTGGTATTGGTATTTACTGGATTATCGGTGCCGTTATCCGAAGCGTGCAGCAGCTTGTAATTAACAGACATTTGAATAACATGGATATGGACGAATTTATCCGTAAAAACAAAGAAAAAAGGGATAAAAAACGTGCAAAGAAGGGTATTACGTCTCAGAACATCAGCCAGCAGGCCAAGATGAGTGTTCGTAATATTGAAGAGCCAAAAAGAAAGACCATTACAGAAAAGAGCAATTCTGTAAAAAATACATCAGGCCACAGCACATCTGTGCCAAAGACAAAGCCGGGAAGTCTGGCATCCAAGGCAAACATGGTGGCGCAGTTTGATGAGGCGAACAAAGGAAAAAAGAAATAAGGTAAGGGGGAAAGAAGATGGAATTCAAAGAGTTTTCCGCAAAAACTGCAGACGAAGCAATTACAAAGGCAAGTCTTGAATTTGAAACATCGAGTGAAAATTTGGAGATTCAGGTAATTTCTGAGGGTAAAGCAGGATTTTTAGGCTTCGGTGCAAAGCCGGCGATTATTAAAGTAAGAAGAAAAGCTAATACAGATGTTTCACAGGCAGAAGAACCTGTAAAGAAAGAAACCCCGGTAAGTGCCAGAGAAGAAAAGAAGGAAATAAAAAGAGAAGTTAAAAAGGAAGCTACTGTGAAAGAAGACGCGCCTGCAAAAGAGCTGGAACGTGTTCAGGAAGAAAGAAAAGCATTGGTAAGAAGCGAAGAAGAAATCGCAGATATTAAGGCAGAAGCTGAGAAATTCCTTACGGGAGTATTCAAAGCCATGGAACTTCCGGTGGAAGTTAAGATGCAGTACAAAGAACCGGAAGGAAATCTGGACATTGAATTTGTGGGACAGGATATGGGAATCCTTATTGGTAAGAGAGGACAGACTCTGGATTCTCTTCAATACCTTACCAGTCTGGTAGTCAACAAGGGCAGACAGGGATATATCCGTGTGAAGCTGGATACAGAAGACTACAGGAACAGAAGAAAAGAAACACTGGAAAATCTGGCCAGAAGCATTGCGTACAAGGTAAGAAAGACCAGAAAGACTGTGTCTTTAGAGCCAATGAATCCATATGAAAGAAGAATCATTCATTCCGCACTGCAGGGCAACCGTTATGTGGAAACCTACAGCGAAGGAAATGAACCTTACCGTCATGTGGTAGTAAAGTTAAAAAATAGATAACAGCATATAGTAAAACATAATTATTCTAGGTGAAAGCGTGAATAACAAGGGTTACCCCTGCGCTTTTGCCTGGAATATTTTTTTAGGAGGGAGTTTATGACAGATACCATAGCAGCAGTAGCCACGGCCATGACTGTGTCGGGAATCGGGATTATCCGCATGAGCGGACCGGACAGCCGGAAAATTGCCGGAAAGGTATACCGTTCCAAAGGCGGGAAAAAAAGAATAGAAGATGTGCCTTCTCATACTATAAATTACGGTTTTATCTGTGATGGAGAGGAGACCATAGATGAAGTTCTGGTAATGGTTATGGACGGTCCCAGAAGCTATACCGGAGAAGATACGGTGGAGATTGACTGTCACGGCGGCTTGTTGGCCATAAAGAGAGTGCTGGAAACTGTGGTGAAGTACGGGGCCAGACCGGCAGAGCCGGGAGAGTTTACCAAACGGGCCTTTTTAAACGGCAGAATAGATTTGTCCCAGGCAGAAGCAGTTATTGACGTTATTAATGCAAAAAACGAGTATGCGCTGAAAAGTTCTCTGGGGCAGTTAAAGGGAAACATTCAGAAAGCTATTAAAGAAATCCGAGAGCGTATTATTTATCAGATTGCTTATATTGAATCTGCCCTGGATGACCCGGAGCATATCAGCATAGACGGGTATGGAGAAACCCTGAAAAAAGAGGTGGATGCTCTTAAAGAAAAACTTCAGCAGCTTCTGCAGACTGTGCGGGAAGGAAAGCTGATGAAAGAAGGTATTAAGACCGTGATTGTAGGAAAACCAAATGCGGGAAAATCATCTCTTCTCAATACGCTGGTGGGCAAAGAGCGGGCCATTGTCACAGACATTGCAGGTACGACCAGGGATATTCTGGAGGAAAGTATTGTGCTTCATGGTATTTCACTTCGTATGATTGATACTGCGGGAATCCGTGATACGGAAGACGCGGTGGAGAAAATCGGTGTTGGAAAAGCCATTGAATACGCAAAGGACGCAGACTTGATTCTGTATGTGGTGGATTCTTCTGTGCCTTTGGATGAAAATGACAGGGAAATTATTGAACTTCTGCAGGACAAACGTGCCATTGTGATTCTAAATAAAGCAGACCTTGAGCAGGTGGTGGCAGAGGAATCGTTAAGAGAGAAAACAAAACATCCTGTAGTATCCATTTCCGCAAAGGAAGAAGAAGGAATAGACCTTTTGGAACAGCAGATTAAAGACATGTTTTTTGAAGGAGAACTGTCCTTTAATGATGAAATTTATATTACCAATGTGCGCCATAAAGCAGCCCTGGAAGAGGCGAAAAGAAGTCTGGAACTGGTGGAGAACAGTATTGATATGCAAATGCCGGAGGACTTTTTCTCCATTGATTTGATGAACGCATACGAGGCTTTGGGCAGTATCATAGGAGAATCCGTGGGGGAGGATTTGGTGAATGAAATCTTCTCAAAATTCTGTACAGGCAAATAAAAAGAGAAAGGATAGGGACAGAATGAGTGTATTAGAAGAAAATTACGACGTTGCCATTGTAGGGGCGGGACATGCAGGCTGTGAAGCGGCTCTGGCCTGTGCAAGGCTGGGACTAGATACCATTATGTTTACGGTCAGTGTGGACAGTATTGCACTGATGCCCTGCAATCCCAATATCGGAGGAACTTCCAAGGGACATCTGGTACGGGAAATAGATGCTCTCGGAGGAGAGATGGGAAAAAATATTGATAAGACCTTTATTCAGTCCAAAATGCTGAATGTATCCAAAGGTCCGGCAGTTCATTCCCTTCGGGCTCAAGCAGACAAGCAGGAGTATACCAGAGAAATGAGAAGAACGCTGGAAAACACAGAACATCTCAGTATCCGTCAGGCAGAGGTAACAGAAATTCTGGCACAGGACGGTAAGGTGCAGGGAGTAAGAACCTATTCAGGAGCCCAGTATCATACAAAGGCCGTGGTACTTTGTACAGGTACATATTTAAAGGCCAGATGTATTTATGGTGATGTGAGCAATTACACAGGGCCAAACGGGCTCCAGGCAGCTAATTATCTTACGGATTCCCTGAAAAAGCTGGGTGTGGAAATGTTTCGTTTTAAGACAGGGACACCGGCCAGAATTGACAGAAGAAGTGTGGATTTTTCCAAAATGGAAGAACAGTTCGGCGATAAGAGAGTGGTTCCTTTTTCCTTTTCCACCAACCCGGAGGATGTACAGATTGAGCAGGAATCCTGCTGGCTGACGTATACCAATGAAAAAACCCATGAAATTATCCGGAAAAATCTGGACCGATCTCCTTTATACTCCGGTATGATAGAGGGAACAGGCCCCAGATATTGTCCGTCCATTGAGGATAAAGTGGTAAAATTCGCGGATAAAAACCGTCATCAGGTGTTTATTGAACCGGAGGGACGGTACACCAATGAAATGTATGTGGGCGGTATGTCCAGTTCGCTGCCGGAGGATGTGCAGTATGAGATGTATCACTCCGTACCGGGGCTTGAGCATGCGAAAATTGTGAGGAATGCCTATGCTATTGAGTATGACTGTATTAATGCCAGACAGCTGTATCCGACACTGGAATTTAAGAATATTAAAGGTCTGTTTTCCGGTGGTCAGTTTAACGGAAGCTCCGGATATGAAGAAGCAGCGGCCCAGGGACTTGTGGCAGGTATTAATGCGGCTATGCAGGTATTGGGAAAAGAACAGATGATACTGGACCGTTCAGAATCTTATATTGGCGTGCTCATTGATGATTTAGTCACAAAGGAAAACCATGAACCTTACCGTATGATGACCAGCCGGGCTGAGTACCGCCTGCTGCTGCGTCAGGACAATGCGGATTTGCGTCTGCGGGAAAAGGGATATCAGGTGGGACTGGTGAGCCAGGAACAGTATGAGTATATTCAGTGGAAGAAAGAAAAAATTGCAGAAGAAGCAGAGCGTATGGAGCATGTGCATGTAGGTGCAGTAAAAGAGGTGCAGGAGCTTCTGGAAAGATACGGAAGCACGCCTCTGAAAAACGGCATTTCCTTGGCAGATTTAATCCGAAGACCGGAATTGACTTATGATATTGTGGCGCCATTTGATAAAAACAGACCGGAACTTCCGGATGATGTAAGAGAACAGGTCAACATCAACATCAAGTATGACGGCTATATTAAGAGGCAGTTAAAGCAGGTAGAGGGATTTAAGAAGCTGGAAACAAAGAAACTGCCGGAAGATATGGATTATGATGCTATCAGCGGCCTGCGTATTGAGGCAAAACAGAAATTAAAAGAGTACCGTCCGGTTTCCGTGGGACAGGCATCCCGCATTGCAGGAGTGTCCCCGGCGGACATTTCTGTGCTGCTGGTTTATATGGAAACTTACAGACGAAACAGATAAGGAGAGCCTATCATGAATTATGATTTAACCCTTCTGAAACAGGCATGTGAAGAATACAAAATCAGCCTGACAAGTGGGCAGGAGCAGCAGTTTATTCAGTATTACGAGTTGCTGACAGAGTGGAATAAAGTAATGAATCTCACAGGAATTACGGAGTTTGAAGAGGTTCTGGTAAAGCATTTTGCGGACAGTCTGTCCATTACAAAGGGGCTGGACATGGAGAAAATTCACACCTGCATTGATGTGGGAACCGGCGCCGGATTTCCGGGAATTCCTTTGAAAATTGCATTTCCGCATTTGAAGGTGACGCTGCTGGATTCTCTGAATAAACGCTTAAATTTCTTAAATGAAGTTATCAGCAGGCTGGGACTTGAAGAAATCGAAACCGTTCACGGGAGAGCAGAGGACGGAGCACGCAGGGCAGAACACAGAGAACAGTACGATTTGAGCGTGTCCAGAGCTGTATCCCGTCTGGCATCCTTATGCGAGTATTGTATGCCTTATGTGAAGGTAGGAGGAGTATTTATATCCTATAAGGCAGAAAAGGCGTCAGAAGAGCTTACAGAGGCCAAAAAAGCCATATCCGTGCTGGGCGGAAAGCTGGAAAAGGAAGTGGCCTTTCAGCTTTGCCAGACCGATATGGAAAGAGATTTGATTGTTATTAAAAAGGTGAAGAATACCCCGAAAAAATATCCGAGAAAAGCAGGAATACCTACAAAAGAACCTATCTTATAAAGTTGTATAAAGTCTTATAAAAAACGACAGAAAAACTCATAAAATGAGCATGCTCATTATTTGTGATTAAGCATGCTCATTTTTACTTAAAAACCATTTCTGATTTCACAGAAAAAACACATTCTCGTCTAATTTTTATCACAAATTCCCCATAGAATAAAAAAGTCAAAGTAGCTTTATTGCGCTTGTACATAAAATTAAAGGAGGGACAATTTTGATTGAGGTAAGAAATCTAGTCAAAAAATACGGCAGTCATATGGCGGTAAATCATCTGAATTTTACCATAGAGAAAGGGAAAATTTACGGCTTTCTCGGCCCCAATGGTGCAGGAAAATCCACAACCATGAATATGATTACCGGATATATTGCGTCTACAGAAGGAGAGATTCTCATTGACGGACACAATATATTGGAAGAACCGGAGGAGGCAAAGAAAAAAATCGGATATTTGCCGGAAATTCCGCCGCTTTATGTGGATATGACAGTCAGCGAATATTTGAAATTTGTGGCAGAACTGAAGTCCATACCAAAGGAAAAGAGAAGCGGAAACATCAATGAAGTTATGTCAACTACAAAACTGCAAAGTGTAAAGGATAGACTGATTAAAAATCTTTCCAAAGGATACAGGCAGAGAGTGGGACTGGCACAGGCTCTTCTGGGGTACCCGGAAATTATTATTTTAGACGAACCTACCGTAGGTTTGGACCCGAAACAGATTATTGAGATCAGGGATTTGATTAAGAGTCTGGGAAATAAGCATACCGTTATTTTGAGTTCTCATATTCTTTCTGAAGTCAGCGCAGTATGTGACCATGTTCTCATTATAGACAAGGGAAAACTGGTGGCCAGTGACACACCTGAAAATCTGAGCAAAGTCATGGCAGGGGCAAATTCTCTGGAGCTTACGGTGAAGGGAAAAGAAGAGATTATCCGAAGGGCTCTTGATATGGTAGAAAATATTGAAGAGCTTGTTTACCACCAATCCATGATAAAAGACGCATGTGATTTTACTGTAAAGATTGCCGGAAATCAGGACATGAGAGAAAATATATTCTTTGCCCTAGCGGAAGTGAAATGTCCAATTCTGAAAATGCAATCCAGTAATATGAGTCTGGAAGAAGTGTTCTTAAAACTGACGGATGACGCAAGAAGCCTCAGTTCGGAAATGGATGAGATGTTTGAAGCAGATACTTCGGAAAATTCGGCAGAAGTTAGTGATGCTGAGAGCGGAAAAGAGGAGGAGAAATAGTATATGCTGGCAGTTTATAAGAAAGAATTGAGAGGGTATCTTACCTCCATGATTGGATATGTGTTTGTAGCGTTTATTTTGTTAATACTGGGTATTTACTTCACTGCCTATAATCTGCAGTATGCAAGCCCGGATTTTGGCGCTACACTGAATTCTGTAACTTTTATCTTTTTGATTATTACACCGATTCTGACAATGAAAATACTGGC
>DXFK01000043.1 GCA_019114495.1 Candidatus Blautia stercoravium | reverse complement strand
GCAAATTTTGAGCGATTTGTCAAGCGTTTTTTTGAAAAAAAGTGGGTGATTTTTAAAATATGGACTCTGAAAGCCTTATAAAATAAGGGCTGAAGATTCCGAGAAGATATGAAAAAGGATGGGAGGACCAGGAATTCTTGGTTTCCATGTATCCACAGGAAACCAGACAGACGATTTTTGAGACAGATGAAACCGGAAGTTTCCATCTTCCCCAGAAGTTAAAAGCAGGACAGTACCGTGTAGTGGAAATACAACCGCCCAAGGGTTATGCTCTAAATCCGGTGCCCTTGGAATTTTCTGTATATAACGGGATGAACCAGGGAGAGAATCTGGAAGTCCTTTTTGCAGATAAACCGCAGCAGGGAAAAATCCGCCTTGTGAAAAAAGATGAGGACACTAAAAAAAATGTGGGAGCAGGATTTGTATTTTCCGTTACTGCCGGGGAAGATATTTATACGGCAGACGGAACGCTTCGGATGAAAAAAGGAGAAGAAGCTGAACGGATTACCACAGGGGAAGACGGAACAGCAGTGACAGGGCTTTTGTATCCCGGTAAATATGTATTAAAAGAAGAACAGCCGGGAGAATATTATGCAGACGGTCAAAAGATTTACGAGGTACTTTTGGAGGCGAAGGAGGGGGAAGAAATCTTCCAGGTGGAGTGTGAGGCAAAAAACAGGAAAACCAGAATTGAAATTGTAAAAACTGAGGCGGGAGAGACAGGGAAAACGCTTCAGGGAGCCGAATTCACACTGTTTGAAGAAAAACAGCTGACGCAGGAACAGATTGCAGGAACGGAAGAACTGCCAAAAGAAGGCGGACAGGTTCTGGTGACCGATGAAAAGGGAAGATGTACGGCTGTGAATTTGAAACACAAAACCGTTTACTATCTGGTTGAGACAAAGGCGCCGGATGGGTATGCGCATAATGCGAAACGTTACAAACTGGCGGTAGATGAAAAAGGGATGATAGATGGAAAAGAGCTCTGCAGACTGGAAATTGAAAATTATCCCATTCTTTTAGAGATTTCCAAAAAAAGCCAGGAAAGCAAAAAGGACTTAAAAGGTGCAAAACTGACACTGGTAGAAGAAAATGGCGCTGTACAGGAAACCTGGGAGACCGGAGATAAACCTCATGTTATAAAATATCTGAAGCCGGGGAACTATATTATAAGGGAAGAAAAAGCGCCTAAAGGATATAAAACGGCGGCAGAGATACGGCTGGAAGTAAAAGATACGCCAGAAATCCAGAAAGCCGAGATGACAGATGAATTTTTAAAAGGAAAATTATGGATTACAAAAAAGGATGAAGAAAGTGGAAATATATTGGGATCTGGTTTTGTGTTTGTGGTAACGGCAGCAGAAGACATCTGCAGCCCGGAAGGGAAAACCGTGTGGAAAAAAGGCGATAAGGTGCAGGAGATTGCCACAGATGAGAAGGGCATAGCCTGTGCGGAAAATCTGTTTCCAGGAAAATATCAGGTTGAAGAGAAGGAATCCGGGGAATATTATGCAGTAGACAAAGGAAAACATGAGGTAGAGATACGAGTGACAGAAGAAAACAGTACAGAAGACTGCAGTTTTACGGTATTCAACAGCAAAACTAGAATGACACTGGAAAAAACAGACGCTCGAAAGAAGAATCCCATGGAACAGGTGGTGTTTGCCGTTGCAGAAGCAGAGGTTTCACAAAAGGAAATGACAAGAACAGAACTTTTAGAAAAGGGAAAAGAAATAACAACCGATAGAGAAGGAAAAATTTCCCTTACAGAATTGAAACATCAGAAAGCGTATTTCCTTACAGAAGTAAAGACAAGAGACGGATATCAGCTGGATGAAACAGTATATCGGATTCTGGTAGACGAACAGGGACTGATAGACGGGAAAACAGAGAAGACCTTAAAACTGGTAAATGAACCTGTTGTGAAAAAAGAAACACCAAAAGCTGCAAAGACGGTAAAAACGGAAGATGAGAGCAGAGGTGTGCTGTTTCTGTTTCTTTTAGCAGGCAGTGCCGGTATTTTTTTGGCAGCTTTAAGAAGCAGAAAAAAGAAAAGACACTAGAATCAGAATTTGGCATAAAGTCAGGAGGTATTTGCCATGAACCGCTATTTACCTATCAGAAAGGTTTACGCCAGAGAAGTGCTGGATTCCAGAGGGAATCCTACAGTAGAAGCAGAAATTACGGTAGGAGAAGGTATTGTGGGGAAGGACGGATATACCGGAAGGGCTATTGTTCCTTCCGGCGCATCCACAGGAAAGTTTGAAGCCTTGGAACTGCGGGACGCTGAACCGCGTTATAGAGGCCTGGGGGTGCAAAGGGCCGTAGAGCATGTCAATACCGTGCTGGCAGACGCAGTGCTGGGTGAAAATGCACTTTGCCAGAGACGGATTGACCGTTTGCTTCTGGAGACAGATGGTACAGAGAAAAAGGAGCATATGGGAGCTAATGCCATACTGGCTGTATCTCTGGCGGTGGCAGATGCAGCTGCAAAGGCTATGCGTATGCCTTTGTACCAGTATCTGGGCGGCTGCAAAAGCACACAGATGCCAGTGCCTATGATGAACATCTTAAACGGTGGAAAACATGCAGACAACACTGTGGATTTTCAGGAATTTATGATTATGCCTGTTGGCGCCTGCTGCTTTAAAGAAGGACTTCGCATGTGCGCAGAGGTTTACCATACTTTGAAAGAGTTTTTAAAAGAGCGGAAACTGTCTGCGGCTGTAGGAGATGAAGGTGGATTCGCGCCGGATGTGCAGGGGGCAAAAGAAGCTTTATCCATGATGGCAGAGGCCGTAAAGCGCGCAGGGTATACTCTGGGACAGGATATCTGTTTTGCCATAGATGCAGCCGCCAGTGAGCTGTATGAAGAAGACAAAAAGGCTTACTATTTTCCGGGAGAATCTTTTATGACCGGTACAGAAGTTTATCGCACGGCAGAAGAGATGACCGCTTATTATGAAGAACTGACAGAGGCATTTCCCGTTTTATCCATTGAGGATGGACTGGATCAGGAAGACTGGGAAGGCTGGCAAAGACTGACACAAAGACTGGGGCAGAAAGTACAGCTAGTGGGGGACGATTTGTTTGTAACCAATACAGAGCGGATTGCCAGGGGAATCGCTATGGGCGCTGGCAATGCGGTGCTGATAAAGGTCAACCAGATTGGTACTTTGACAGAGGCCATGGAAGCGGTGGAACTGGCTCATAAAGCGGGATACCGAACTATTCTTTCCCATCGTTCGGGAGAGAGTGAAGATACGTTTCTGGCCGACCTGGCTGTGGCAGCGGGCAGCGGACAGATAAAGGCAGGTGCACCCTGCAGAGGAGAGCGGACGGCAAAGTATAACCGTCTTCTTGCCATTGAGGATGTTTTGGGAGAAACTGCCCGTTATGAATACAAGGAAATAAACGACAATCTGCGAAAATAACAGTTGAAATCATGCTGTGCCTGTGTTAAACTTTAGATGTTTAGCAATTAGGAGGTGTGAACGTGGAAATTTTAAGAATTGTTTTGACCGTACTTTTCGTTATAGATTGTGTAGGATTATCTGTTATTATTCTGATGCAGGAAGGAAAGTCCCAGGGACTGGGAAGTATTGCCGGTATGGCGGATACTTACTGGGGAAAGAATAAAGGACGCTCCATGGAAGGCGCATTGGTAAAAGCAACCAGGATAATGGGGATTTTATTCTTTGTGCTGGCGTTAGTATTGAATTTGAACTTTTAATCATGACACTCTTGCACTGCAAGGGTGTCATCTTTTTAACAGGAAAAGGAGAAAACTTGAAGAAAAATCAACAGCTGAAAAAGAAGAAAAAAATTTTATATGAGCTGATGTGCTGCAAGGAATATGAACCTATGAGAGCCAGGGATTTGGCTATGCTTCTGCAGATTCCTTCGGGGAAAAGGGAGGAACTGCATAAGGTGCTGGATATACTCCTGGAGGAAGGAAAAGTTACCATCAGCAAACGGGGCAAGTATGAGGCTGTGAGAAAGCCGCAAAAAGACCGCAGGAAGCAGACAGAAAAACAGGAGAAAAAAGAAAAGATCGGTTTGGGATATAAAAAGGGGCATGTTTATACAGGAACCTTTATCAGTCATCCCAGAGGCTTTGGCTTTGTAGAAATTCCCGGTGAAGAAGAGCGGCAGGATATTTTCATACCGGAAGAGCAGGTGGGACGGGCTCTGCATGGAGATACGGTGCAGGTAACTGTACAGAAGGAAGAAAAGAACGGACGGCGCTGTGAAGGTGTGGTGACAAGGGTTCTGGAGCATGGAATCGAAGAAATCGTGGGAACCTATGAGCAGTCGGCAGGTTTTGGCTTTGTAGTGCCGGACAATCAGCGGTTTGCCAGAGATATTTTTATTCCCCAGGGAAAGGCTATGGAAGCCGAGGACGGAGATAAAGTTCTGGTGAAGATTAAGGATTACGGACGGGGAGGAAAATCTCCGGAAGGAATCGTGACAGAAATCCTGGGAAAGCCGGGAGAAAAAGGCGTAGATGTCCTGTGTGTGGCAAAAAGCTATGATTTGCCCATGGAATTTCCGGAAAAGGTGGCAAATCAGGCCCAGCGCGTAAAAGAGACGTTAAATGAAGGAGATTTTTACGGCAGAGAAGATTTGCGGGATGTGGTTATGGTTACCATTGACGGGGAAGACGCCAAAGATTTGGATGACGCGGTTTCTCTTACGAAGGAAAATGGCTTGTATCATCTGGGTGTACACATTGCTGATGTAAGTAATTATGTGCAGTACAGCAGCGCTTTGGACAGAGAAGCACTGAAAAGAGGCACCAGTGTCTATTTGGTAGACCGGGTAATTCCCATGCTGCCCAAAAAACTTTCCAATGGTATCTGTTCTTTGAATGCAGGAGAGGACAGACTGGCCTTAAGCTGCCTTATGGATATTAACGAAAAAGGAAAAATTGTCTCTCACCGCATTGTGGAGACAGTCATCCGGGTGAACAATAGAATGACGTACACGGACGTAAAAAAGATTCTCCTGGGTGAAGACGATGCGGTGACAGAGAAATACAGTGAACTGGTTCCCATGCTTTTGGAAATGGGCGAACTTTCCGGGCTGCTTCGGAAGAGGAGAAAGAAGAGAGGAGCCATTGATTTTGATTTCGCGGAAAGCAAAATTCGTCTGGATGACAGTGGAAAACCAGTGGAAATCTATCCTTATGAGCAGAATGTGGCTACCCGGCTCATTGAAGACTTTATGCTGGCTGCTAATGAAACGGTAGCAGAACAATATGCGCTTTTGGGCCTGCCTTTTGTATACCGGACACACGATACTCCGGACGGGGAAAAGATGGAAGCTGTACTGGAAATGGTTCATCAGGCAGGGGTAAAAGTGAAGAAAGCAAAAGAAGAAATCAGCCCCAAAGAAGTGCAGAAGATTTTAAAAGAACTGGAAGGTATGGAATGTGAGCCGTTTTTTGCCCGTCTGTTTCTGCGTTCTATGAAACAAGCCAAGTATACCACCCAGTGCAGCGGACATTTTGGTCTGGCTGCCAAGTATTACTGTCACTTTACGTCTCCTATCCGCAGATATCCGGATTTGCAGATTCACAGAATTATTAAGGAACATCTGCGGGGCAAGATGACAGAGGCAAAAATTCGTCACTATACAGAAATTTTGGAGGAAGTGGCAGGACAGTCCAGCGCCATGGAGAGAAGGGCCGAAGAGGTAGAACGGGAAACCGTTAAAATGAAGAAGGCAGAGTTTATGAAGCAGCATATTGGCGAAGTCATGGAGGGAACTATTTCGGGCGTGACGGAATGGGGGCTGTATGTGGAACTGCCCAATACTGTGGAAGGTCTGGTGCATGTGAATTCCATGCGGGATGATTATTACACATATGAGAAAGAAAATTACCGCTTTGTGGGAGATATGACGAAAAAGGTATATTCCATGGGGCAGAAAGTAAAGGTTCGAGTAGAGCAGGCGGACATTGCCACAAAAACCGTGGACTTCAGTTTAGAAAGGGAGGATTAAGTCATGGCAAAGGAATCAGGGATTCGTCTGATTGCAAATAATAAAAAGGCATACCATGATTATTTTATAGAGGACACTTATGAGGCGGGGATTGAACTGGCCGGTACAGAGGTCAAATCCCTGCGCATGGGAAAATGCAGTATTAAAGAGTCTTTTATTCAGATTGAGAAGGGCGAGGTGTTTATTTATGGTATGCACATCAGCCCTTATGAAAGAGGCAATATTTTCAATAAAGACCCTTTAAGGGTGCGTAAGCTTTTGCTTCATACCTATGAAATTCGGAAAATAGAAGGCAAAATCAGAGAAAAAGGGTATACTCTGGTACCTTTGAAGGTATATTTTAAAGGCAGCCTTGTG
>DXFK01000042.1 GCA_019114495.1 Candidatus Blautia stercoravium | reverse complement strand
CCTTCTGCATCTCATCTAAAAATGCCTCCACACCTAACAAAGAAATGTCCCCATCTATTTCTTTACTATACTTAATAATATTAGCATATGGCGGATGCGTACAAATTAAATCAATACTACTATCTTTTATAAAATGTAAATCTGCAGCATTTCCATTTCGTGTAAATATCTTTGAAGTTGTCTCACATTGGAATTGTAAATTTGTTTCAGATATTGAAACAGATTGCGGATTGATGTCTACACCTACCGCATGACGATTGAGTAGTTTTGCCTCTATCAAGGTTGTTCCACTACCCATAAATTGATCTAAGACCCAATCACCGGGATTAGAGTAACGAAGTATCAGATTTCTTGGTACATACGGAGACCAATTCCCCCGATACTTTCCTGAATGCGTTGCCCAACTGCCTCTGTCCGGAAATGACCAGACTGTTGTTGATTCAAGCTTAAAATTATCTGGTTGTAAACTTATAAGCCATGCCTCCTTTTTATTTTGATTCATAGATTGTAATTCATTCTCGCACAAAAATCCATAATCGTTTTCTTTCATCGTAAGTAAATTTATCTGTTATGCATCTCATAAGATAATATTCACAAATAGTGAAAGAGGCATTGATATGCATTTTAAAAATGATACTGACCTATATCGTATTATAGGTGCAAATGTACTGGACGTTGATATAATCGAGTTTTTTAACACAAAAAACTCTTGATTTCTCAAGAGTTTTCTAAGCTGCCTAGCGGACTTGAACCGCCGACCTCCGCCTTACCAAGGCGACGCTCTACCGACTGAGCCAAGGCAGCATAACCTTTTATTTTTCTGCCGTGTGCTTACCACAGTTATAAACTATATCAAAAAGTTATGCGCCTGTCAACCTTTTTCTTCTATTTTTTACTAAATTTTTCAACTCTTCCCCTGGCATATACCGCCTTACATTTTCTGTAGCAATAGATGCCACATTTCTCAGGGTTTCCGGCAAATGGTAAAATCAGAAATATGAGGTGTTATAAACGCAGTTGGAATATCCCATATCCTGTGTTCTTTTGGAAGAGACTCCGGACTTGTGACATCAAGAGCCGCCCCCGCCAGGTGTGACCGGATTCCAGTACATTACACAAAGCCTGGGTACAGATTAAATCACCTCTTTCAGGCATTTCTTTTGCTTCTCTGTAAATGGAATCACGGTTAAGATTCTTTTTTCTCCATTTTCTCACCTCTGCCACTCTTTCATCCCATGGATTTTACTGCGAATCCTCTGCAGGGCATTATCCACGGATTTTGCCGGTTTCCCCATTTTTTCTGCAATTTTCCGGTAGTCCATCCCTTGCAGATACAAATCCAGCACCTGGTTTTCAAAAGGACTTAACACCTTCTGAATCCGCTTTGACAGATTGTCTGCATTCTCTCTGCCGATGACAATCTCCTCCGGGTTCAGCTGTATGGTATCCTCTGTATTCATCAGCGGTCCGTCCTCCTGGCTCAAGGAAATATAGGTGTTTAAGGGCCTGTGCTTCTGTCTTCCGGAAATCTCAATGGCCTTTCCCATCTGCCGCTCCACGCACAGATTAGCAAAAGTAGAAAACGAAGCATTTCTTTCCGGCTGGTATCCCTGCACCGCTTTAAAAAGCCCCAACATTCCCTCCTGAATCAAATCTTCCTGTTCTCCCCCAATAAGGAACATAGCATGGGCCTTTTTCAGCACCATGCCTTTATATTTTTTCACCAGATATTCCTCCGGTCCGCTTTCCCCTTTTCGCAAAAGCTCAATCAACTGTTCATCTGATAACGTTTCATAATTTTTCATGTTCAGAACCTGTATCTTCTATCCTTACTGCCCCATTCTCTGGCGCACAATTTCAAAGGCCAGCACTCCGGCCGCCACAGATGCATTCAGGGAATCAATATCGCCCTTCATGGGAATGGATGCAACAAAATCACATTTTTCCCTTACCAGTTTGGAAACTCCGTCTCCCTCATTGCCGATAACCAGCCCCATAGGGCCCTTCAAATCCAAATCATACATCGTGGTGCCGCCCATATCTGCACATACAAACCACATGCCTTCTTTTTTCAGCTGTTCAATGGTTCTTGCCATATTCGTCACCTTTGCCACGGGTGTATAATTCAACGCTCCTGCAGAAGTTCTGGCTACCGTAGCAGTCAGCCCCACAGCTCTGTTTTTCGGGATAATCACCCCATGTGCCCCGGCCAGATTGGCGGTACGGATAATAGCGCCCAGATTATGGGGGTCTTCGATATTATCCAGCAGAATCAAAAAAGGCGATTCTCCTTTTTCTCTTGCCGACTCCAGCATATCCTCCACTTCTGCATAGTTATAAGCAGCCGTCATGGCAATCACGCCCTGGTGCATGCCAGTTTCCGACATCTGCTCCAGACGTTCCTTCTTCACGAATTTCACCATGGTATCGTGCTTTTTGGCCTCTCTTAAAATGGTACGGACAGGACCGTCCTCACATTTTTCCAGTACAAAAAGTTTATCCACGGATTTTCCCGAACGAAAGGCTTCCAGCACTGCATTTCGTCCTTCTATTTTAGTTTCCTGGAATTTATTCTCCATCTGTCTCTCCTTTTGTTTCTTCTGTCATTCCCAGCTTTATCAGTTCCAGCATCCGCTCCCACTGTTCAGTCAGATACAGATACCCCATAAGGGCTTCAAAGCCCGTTGCCCGACGATAATCTGACATGGTGGCATTCTTCGCCATGGTATAGGATTTAGCATTGCGTCCCCGTTTAAAGACTGCCATCTCATCTTCTGTAAGATGCGGTTTCAGCTTTTCAATCATTTCCGACTGGGCCGAAGCTTTTACCAGACGGTTGGCTCTCTGATTCAGCTTGTTCACCTGTGTATTCCCTTTTTCCACTAAAATGGTGCGGATAACCAATTCATAAATGGCATCTCCGATATACGCCAGGGTCAGGGGAGAATACGTCCGGATATCCGTATCCTCCAGCTGAAACAATTCCTTTATATAACTTAAGCCCGCTTCCATTGTACGCCCTCTCTTGTGTCCTTTAAAATAATACCCATATCTGCCAACTGGTCACGGATTTCATCTGCACGCTTGAAGTTCTTCTCTTTTCTGGCTGTCTGACGTTCTTCGATTAACCTTTCTATATCCTCGTCTAATACTTCTGCCTCTTTGTTTACCAGAAGCCCCAACACATCGCTTAAATGCACAATAGTATCCAGTAATTCCTGTACAAAGCCCTGAGTGCTTTCCCCATTGGTCTGGGTATTGGCAAATTTCACCAGTTCAAAGATAGCGGCAATGGCATCTGCTGTATTGAAATCATCTTCCATGGACTCTTCGTATTTTTTCACATAACCCTGAATTTCTACTTCCAATTCTTTTTCTTTCTCGGTCTTTTCTCCCTGAGGCGCTGTTTCCAGAAGGTGTTTCAACTGTTCTACACAGGTAATAATTCTGTCCAGAGCATTTTTAGAGGATTCCATAAGCTCTGCACTGAAATTCAGCGGACTTCTGTAATGAGCGTTCAGCATGAAGAAACGCAGTACCTGCAAGTCATATTTTTCCCCGATTTCCCTTACAGTAAAGAAGTTGCCCAGAGATTTGGACATTTTCTTATTGTCAATGTTCAGGAATGCGTTATGCATCCAGTATCTTGCAAACTGTTTTCCATTACAGCACTCGGACTGTGCAATTTCATTTTCATGGTGAGGAAATACCAGGTCTTCTCCCCCTGCATGGATATCAATTTCCTGGCCCAGATATTTTTTAGACATGACGGAACACTCAATATGCCAGCCTGGACGTCCCTCACTCCATGGAGATACCCAGAAAGGTTCTCCTTCTTTTTTGGGTTTCCAAAGCACGAAATCCAGCGGGTCTTCCTTCTGGTCTTCTCCAGACACCTGCAGAGAACGGAAGCCGGACTGCAAATCTTCCAGATTCTTATGAGAAAGTTTGCCGTATTCCATAAAATTTTTCACACGGAAATATACGGTTCCATTGACTTCATAGGCAAAGCCTTTGTCTATGAGTGTCTGAATCATTTCAATCATACCCTCGATTTCCTGAGTAGCCAGTGGATGTGTTGTAGCTGGTTTGACATTCATGTCAGCCATATCTTTTTTGCACTCTTTAATATAACGGGTGGAAATCTCCTCCGCACTTACGCCTTCTTCTACGGCCTTTGCAATGATTTTATCATCCACGTCTGTGAAATTGGAAACGTAGTTCACATCATAACCCTTGTATTCCATATAACGGCGCACCGTGTCAAAGACAATCATAGGTCTTGCATTACCAATGTGAATAAAGTTATAAACCGTAGGTCCGCAGACATACATACTTACTTTTCCCTCCTGTAAGGGAACAAATTCTTCTTTTCTCTTTGTCAGTGTGTTGTAAATCTTCATAATTTTTGTTACTCCTTTTCTCTTTTTTGCTCTGCCAATTCTCTTGCCCTACGGCATTTTTCTTCTCTTTCCTGCATATCTTTCAGCTCATAGCTCATTTTTTGAAGCTCTGAACGGAGACGTTCATTTTCATGCTGGAGATAATGAATATCCTCCAGAGTCGGGTCGGGCAGATGTACATGATCCATATCCACTCTTGGCACCTTCTGATTCTCTTTTCGCACCACGCGTCCCGGTACCCCTACTACCGTGCAGTTGGGCGGCACTTCCTCCAGGACCACACTTCCTGCACCTATTTTGGAGTTTTCCCCAATGGTAAACGAACCCAGAATCTTGGCTCCCGCGCTGACCATTACATTGTCCCGCAGAGTCGGATGGCGTTTTCCGGTTTCTTTTCCGGTTCCTCCTAAGGTCACGCCCTGATACAGGGTCACATTGTCACCAATCACCGTAGTCTCTCCGATAATCACCCCTGCACCGTGGTCAATAAACAGACCTTTTCCTATTTTAGCCCCCGGGTGAATTTCAATACCTGTTTTTCTGGCCGCTCTCTGGGAAATCCATCTGGCCAGAAAATAATGTCCCTTCTCATACAGTCTGTGTGCCTTTCTGTATTGTATCATAACACGAAAGCTGGGGTACAGTAAAACTTCCAGCGGTGTCTTAATGGCAGGGTCTCTTTCCTGAATTACCTGAAATTCCTCCTTAATACGTCCGATAAATCCCATATTACACTTCCTTTCCATGATTCTCCCGCAAAGCCGTTTTCTACCTGCTGCCAAAAAGAAAAAGCCCCCATACCGTATTGCTACAGTATAGAGGCGAAATACTCCGCGGTTCCACTCTATTTGAAGACAAAATTTCTGTCTGCCACTCCTTTGTCCATAACGCAGACCTGCGTACCCGGCTGTGCCCGTCTTCCCTTTAGAAGACTCTGCAGACATTCACCGAGTCAGCTCCCGAATGCACTTTCCGAAAATTCTTTTAAGGCAGCTTACAGCCGATGACCGCCTCTCTCTGAAAAAGAAGAGTTCCGTACTCTTTTCGTTCCAAGCCTTTTTCTGTCTTTCTTTAGTTTATTCATAAATGAGGGATTTGTCAATGTTTGTTTTTAAATTCCCCGGCTATCCTAAAACAGCCTTTCTGCGTTTCCACATTCTTTGTTTCCTCTTATCTTTCTAAATATCCTATTTTTACATGCTGCACTCTATATTCTCCAATGGATTTTCCAGAAGAACGACG
>DXFK01000041.1 GCA_019114495.1 Candidatus Blautia stercoravium | reverse complement strand
AAAGCCTTATAAAATAAGGGCTGAAGATTCCGAGAAGATATTTCTTTAGAAAGGAGGGGGCAATTATGAAGACGCTTAACCTCTGTGATAGTGATGGGAATGTTGTTCTTCATATTCCTCAAATTTAATTTTAACATAGTTCCAGACCACATGCAGCACAGGTACCAGACATGCAGCCAGAAGTACAATGGTTACCAAAGTGATGTCATAGGTAGTTTTGTAAACAAATGCTGCATAGAGAATCAAAAAAAACGAAACACAAAGATTTAAAATAGGGATAAGTTTATCTCTCATAATGACACCTCCTGACTATGTTTTTGCTTTTTCTTTTATTATACAACTATAGTCAGTCAATTTCAATAAAAATAGAGAGAAAACTGGTAAATTATTCTTTTCCCTGTGCACGGTTGTGCTTCTGAAGCAGTTTATTGATACGCTCTACAGGATTTAAAAGTTTGCTGATGGAACCGTCATGGTTCAGCGTATCAATAATAAGGGCAATGTATTTGCTCATATCACAGTTGACATAATACGGTTTCTGCAGCAGTTCCTCTGTCTGATATACCAGGTTGGTGGTGAGCAGGCGGTCAAATACGCCATTTTCATATGCTTTGTCAAAACGTTCCAGACCGTTGGTGAATAAGCCAAAGGTGGAACACATGAAGATTTTGCCTGCGCCTCTTTCTTTTAAAAGTGCGGCAACCTCCAGCATACTGTCACCGGAAGAAATCATGTCATCAATGATAATCATATCTTTGCCGGAAACATCTGCTCCCAGGAATTCGTGGGCCACAATAGGATTTCTTCCGTCAATAATGGTGGAATAGTCACGGCGTTTGTAGAACATACCCATATCCACACCAAGTACATTGGCCAGATAAATGGCGCGTCCGGTACCGCCTGCATCCGGGCTGATAATCATTAAGTGGTCGCTGTCTACCTGCAAATCCGGTTCTGCACGGAACAGTCCTTTAACAAACTGATAAGCCGGCTGAACAGTTTCAAATCCGTGAAGCGGAATGGCATTCTGTACACGGGGATCGTGAGCGTCAAAAGTAATGATGTTGTCCACACCCATGTCAGTCAGTTCCTGCAGAGCCAGGGCACAGTCCAGGGATTCTCTTCCTGTTCTCTTGTGCTGGCGGCTTTCATAGAGAAACGGCATAATTACATTTACTCTGCGGGCCTTGCCTCCTACAGCGGCAATGATTCTCTTTAAATCCTGGAAATGGTCATCCGGGGACATGTGATTGACTTCTCCGCACAGAGAATAGGTGAGAGAGTAGTTGCACACATCCACCATGAGGTACAGGTCATCACCGCGGACAGATTCCTGCAGAACTCCTTTGGCCTCGCCGGAGCCGAAGCGGGGAGCCTTGGCGCTGATAAGGTAGGAATCCCTCTCATAACCTTCAAAAGTCAGGTTATTCTTTTCCTGATGGTCCCGGTCTTTGCGCCATTTTACAATGTAATCATTGACTTTGTTTCCCAGCTTTTCACAGCTCTTTAAAGGGATGATACCCAGGCGTCCTACGGGAAGGGAATCTAAAGGTGTTGCAGTTTTTGGTGACATGTTCATTTTCCTCCTAAAAGTTTTTTTTGGACTCGTATATCATTTCCCACCAATTTCAGCAGGGTGTAATTGCTGGTGACTCTGGAAAAGGTTCTTTCGGAATAAGCTTCCATAAAATCTGCCAGAGTTAGGTTGGTAGAGATGATAGTTGCTTTTTTATTCATAATTCGCTCATTGATACAGCAGAATAGCTGGGACGAGACAAAGCTGTTTGTGAGTTCTGTTCCCAGGTCATCAATAATGAGCAAATCACAGTCGTAGACAAAGGCTGCCATATCTGCGGATTCAGAATCCTTTTCAAAGGCATTTTTAGACAGTAAATCAAATAAATCAAAAGCAGTAAAATACAGCACAAAGAATGACCTGTCCAGTAATTCTTTGGCAATACAGTGTGTGAGGTAAGTCTTTCCCACCCCGGTTTCTCCGTATATGAACAGGTTTCCTGCTTCCTCCTGAAAATGCTCAATGAAATTCCAGGACTTGTCATAGGCATTCTGTCCAGATTCCAGTGAAGTCATGCCAGTTCCAGGGTCTACAAATTCGGAGGAATAGTAGTCAAAGGAGAAATGGGCAAAGTTCTCAACATCCAGTATGTCCCGGATATTGGACTGGGTATACAGCAAATCCACAGCAGCTTTCCGGAAACAGGTGCATTTTTCATTTCCGACATAGCCTGTATCCTTACACAGAGGACAGTCATAATGCAAATCCAGATAATCTGCAGGATACCCATTTGCCCGGAGAATTTCTGCCTTTTCAAGAGAAAGCGCCTGTATTTTTTCTGCCAGGTCAAAATCCTCCCCTTTTTGGGCACCAAGAAGAAGACGTGCCTTTAAAAGACCAAGTCCGGCAATTTCCCTGCGGATTTCCCCAAGGCGGGGAAGCTGTTCTTCTGCCCGGCGGATTCGCTCATCCTGCTGGTGCTTGTGCAGAAGCTGTTTTTGGTTGTAATTACGCATGAGCGTATCGTATTGAAAATTTTTCAGTGACACAGTAAAATCTCCTTACCTGGTGGCTTATTTGCCCAGAAGCTGCGTTTCCAGTTCTGCCATGTTGTTGTAATTTCTCTGCTGAAAATTGTTGAATCTGTTTTTGGAAGCGGAAGCTTTAGGCTTTGGCGCAGCCGCTTTTGCTTTGGCGGATTTTTTCTGCTGAAAATTCAAATCCAGGGAATCAATGTCTGATAAATGATGTACGCCCTGCTTAAACCAGCTTTCCAGAATACTGTCTGCGTAGGAGAAGCTGGCTTTTCCCGTAGCCAGAACCGTGCGGCTGCAGGCTTCGGAAATAATTTCCAGGGTAAAACCGTACTGATTTAGCCACAGATTCATGTACTGGATTTCCTTATCCAGAGGATTGCGGTTTTTAATGCCGAAAGCTCGCAATATAGTAAAATAATTTCGATTGTAAAGGTTGGTTTCTTCTTTGGCCTGGTTTACTGTGGTGATTCCCTGTTCCGCCCAGGCAAGTCCCACTTTCTTTATGTATGCCATACTGGTACTGCCCTTGGATACACAGTATTCCAGAAGGTATTCCATCAGGTCGGCACAAAGATGTACTTCGTCATAAAGATATAAAAGGGTTTCCATATCTGTGGGAGAAAGCGTCTTCCCAAGATATTGTTCTGCAATGAATAGTATTTGCCGCACTTCATCTTTGTTTTTTAGTTCCTGTATTTTGTCCAGAGAAAGACTTCCCGAATCAGATGAAGCAGCGGAAACAGCTTTGGCCGCTGGCTGTGTCTTTACAGAAGGCGGGGCAGAAACTGCGGCTTCCCGCATCTGCGGGGCAGCGGCTTTAAGAGGAACAAAGACAATACCAGTCAGATTTCCCCGGCTGTCTTTGGCAAGGTCCAGAACCTCGGCTTTTTCCCAGTACCGCAGCGCTCTTTGAACGTCAGCTTCTGTACAGTTTAAAGCGTCTGCAACAGACGTAAAATCCAGAAGCGTTTTGGTCTGGGAGGCGTGTCTCAGCAGATAAAGGTAGATTTTTACAAATTCACCGTTGGCTGAAGGCATATAGAAATCCAGAAAAACGTTGGATATAAACGTATAGTCCCCAGGAAAGGGGGTGTAAACTTCAAACTGTCTCATGTCGAACTTCCTTTACATCAGAATTTTGTTCATAATGAATCAGTTTCAGTATAGCACACAATTTTTAAAAAGAGAACAAGGTTTTTTTGCGACATTGAAAAACCACGTATTTTGAAGAAGTATGTGGGAAATGTGGATAATGTGGATAAAAAAGTGGACGATTTTTTATGGGAAACCTGAAATTGTCGAAATTATAGGGATTTTAACATATTTTTAACATAAATGTCGTAGAATTATGTCAACTGCAAAATTCACAGAAAAATCCACATGCTCGTGGATAAGAACATGTGGATGAATTGGTGGATAATGTGGATAACTTTACATACCAAGGAGGTTTTCGCCGATTTTATACACATCTCCGGCCCCCATAGTTATCAACACATCGCCGTGGATACAATTTTTTAATAAAAATTCTTCGATTTCATCAAAAGTGGAAAAATAATAAGCATCTATTCCTTTTTCAGAAATCAAATCCCGCAAATCCCTGGAGGAAATTCCCAGAGTATCCGTTTCTCTCGCTGCATAGATATCAGCAAGAACCACCTTGTCTGCCAGAGCCAGAGCTTCGGCAAATTCCGGCATCAAGGCTTTGGTACGTGTGTAGGTATGAGGCTGAAACACGCACCAGGTAGTCTTGTGCGGATATTTTGCAGCAGTTTTCAGTGTGGCCGCAATTTCCGTGGGGTGGTGGGCATAGTCATCAATCACGGTGATACCGCCGACTTTTCCCTTGTACTGGAAGCGGCGGTCTGTGCCGGTAAAGTGAAGCAGGCCTTTTTGAATGGTTTCGGTGGCAATGCCGGTCCTTATACCAAGCGCAATGGCAGAGAGTGCGTTGGATACATTGTGAATACCCGGTACAGCCAGAGTGAAGCGTCCGATGAGCTGTCCGTTTCTGGTGCAGTCAAAGGACGGGTGAGCAAATTCATCAAAGACGATATTCTCTGCTTTGTATTCGGCGGGAGCATTTAGTCCATAAGTAATGATTTCGCAGGGAAGCCCTCGGGTGATTTCTTCAAAATCCGGAATATCACCGTTGATAATCAGCGTTCCGTCTGCAGGGAGTTTTTCTGCAAAGAGACGGAAAGAATGGCGAATGTCATCCAAATCCTTGAAAAAGTCCAGATGGTCCGCATCAATATTTAGAATGATACTGATTTTCGGGAAAAAGCTTAAAAAGCTGTTGGTGTACTCACAGGCTTCCGTAATAAAGGTTTCGGATTTTCCTACCCGGATGTTGCCGTGGATAGCGGGTAAAATACCGCCTACGGAAATGGTAGGGTCAGTCCCTGCTTCCAGGAGAATGTGGGAAATCATGGAAGTTGTAGTGGTTTTGCCATGGGTTCCGGAAACTGCAATGGGAAGTTCGTAGTTTTTCATAATCTGTCCAAGCAGATCCGCACGGGTAAGCATGGGAATGTTTTTTTCTTTTGCGCAGGCAAATTCCGGATTGTCCGGGTGAATAGCTGCAGTGTAAACCACCAGGTCTACATCTTCCTTAATATTAGAAGCCCGCTGACCAATATAAACTCTGGCGCCTTTGGCTTGCAGGTGTTTTGTCAGCTCGGATTCTCTGGAATCAGAACCGGAAATTGGGAAATCTTCACCCAGAAGTATTTCCGCCAGTCCGCTCATACTGATACCGCCGATACCGATAAAGTGAATATGAATGGGTTTATGAAAATCAATCTGATACATAATACAGAATCCCTTCTTTTTTATTATTATAGTTGTAGTAAATTATACCCACTTTTCCCCAAGTTGGAAACCCCTTTCTTTTGTATGGTTAAAAGCAGGTAAAATGTTACAAAAAGAAGTAAAATGTCGAAAAAAAATTGTTAAAATTGTTCACTTTTGCGAGGGGGTATGTTATAATAAAGAAACCATAGAATATACAAGAGGTGATTGCATGATAAAGAAAGAGATGATTGCAATGTTGCTGGCAGGCGGGCAGGGCAGCAGATTAGGCGTTTTGACTGCAAAAGTTGCCAAACCGGCCGTGACATTTGGTGGAAAGTACAGGATTATAGATTTTCCACTCAGTAATTGCATTAATTCAGGAGTGGATACCGTAGGTGTGTTGACACAGTATCAGCCCCTGCGTCTGAATACCCATATTGGAATTGGGATTCCCTGGGATTTGGACAGAAATGTAGGCGGGGTTTCTATTCTGCCTCCATATGAAAAGAAAACAAATACCGAGTGGTATACCGGTACAGCCAATGCAATTTACCAGAACCTGGCTTATATGGAAAACTTCAATCCTGATTATGTGCTGATTCTGGGCGGCGACCATATTTATAAGATGGACTATGAAGTGATGCTGGATTTCCATAAGGCAAATAGAGCAGACGTTACTGTAGCCTGTATGCCGGTGCTATGGGAAGAAGCCTCACGCTTTGGCCTGGCTATTACAGATGATACGGGAAGAATTACAGAGTTTGAGGAGAAGCCGGCAGAGCCAAAGAGCAATCTGGCCTCCATGGGTATTTATATTTTTAGCTGGCCGGTGCTGAAGGAAGCGTTGATTGCTTTAAAAGACCAGTCCGGCTGCGATTTCGGAAAACACATCCTTCCGTACTGCAAGGAAAAAGGGCAGAGGCTTTTCGCTTATGAATACAATGGATATTGGAAAGATGTAGGAACTTTGGGGTCTTACTGGGAAGCCAATATGGAACTCATTGATATTATTCCGGAATTTAATCTGTACGAAGAATTCTGGAAGATTTATACAAAAGGAGATATTATTCCTCCCCAGTATATTGCTGCAGATGCTGTTGCAGAGAGAAGCATTATCGGAGAAGGGACAGAAATTTACGGGGAGGTACATAATTCGGTTATAGGGGCCGGTGTTACCATTAAGAGGGGAGCTGTCATCCGGGACTCCATTATTATGAAGCAGACCACTATCGGCGAAAACAATGTGATTGATAAAGCCATTATTGCCGAAAATGTTATAGTAGGGGACAATGTGGTTATGGGGGTGGGAGAAGAAGTGCCCAATAAGCTGAAACCTAATGTGTATTCTTTCGGTTTGGTAACGGTAGGAGAAAATACGGTGATTCCTTCCAATGTGAAAATTGGAAAAAATACGGCCATTGTAGGAAAGACTTCTGCTGAAGATTATCCTCAGGGTATTCTGGAAAGCGGTGAAACGTTGAATAAGGAAGGTGAGACAGAATGAGAGCAATAGGTATTATTCTTGCCGGCGGCAATAACCACAGAATGAAAGAATTATCACAGAAGAGGGCCATTGCGGCCATGCCTATTGCAGGCAGCTACCGCAGCATCGATTTTGCTCTCAGCAATATGTCTAATTCCCATATTCAGAAAGTGGCTGTGCTGACACAGTACAATGCAAGGTCTTTGAATGAGCATTTAAGTTCTTCTAAATGGTGGGATTTCGGAAGAAAACAGGGAGGGCTTTACACCTTTACACCTACCATTACACCAGACAACAGCTTTTGGTATCAGGGAACGGCAGACGCGATTTACCAGAATCTGGATTTCCTGAAAAACAGTCATGAGCCCTATGTTGTCATTGTTTCAGGTGACTGTGTGTACAAGCTGGATTATAACAAAGTCCTGGAATATCACATTGCTAAAAGAGCGGATATCACTGTGGTATGTACAGATGTGCATGGGGATGATGCTACAAGGTTCGGCTGTGTGAAGATGAATGAGGACTGCAGAATCGAAGAATTTGACGAAAAGCCTATGGTGGCACAGTCCAATACCATTTCTACCGGTATTTACGTTATTCGCAGAAGACAGCTCATTGAACTGATTGAAAAATGCGGACAGGAAGACCGCCATGATTTTGTAAAGGATATTTTGATTCGCTATAAAAATCTTAAGAGGATTTATGGATACAAGATTAACACTTACTGGAGCAATATTTCTACAGTAGAATCTTATTACCGTACGAACATGGATTTCCTGAAGCCGGAAATCCGGGAGTATTTCTTCCGGCAGTATCCAGGAGTACAGTCCAAAATTGACGATTTGCCTCCTGCAAAATACAACCCTGGGACTTCTGTAAAAAACAGTCTGATATCCAGCGGCTGTATTATCAACGGACAGGTGGAAAATTCGGTACTCTTTAAAAAGGTTTTTGTAGGAAACAACTGTGTGATTAAAAACTCCATTATTTTAAACGATGTATATCTGGGAGACAACACACACATTGAAAACTGCATTGTGGAAAGCAGGGGCACGATCCGGGCCAATTCTTATTACAGTGCGGAAGAAGGCATCAAGGTAGTAGTAGAAAAGAACGAACGATATGTTCTTTAAAAAGACAAAAAGCACGACTGCATAAGGCGGCTAGGAAAGGGGAAGGTTGTATGAACATCACAGATGTAAGAGTAAGACGCGTAGCAAAGGAAGGTAAAATGAAGGCGGTGGTATCCATTACCATTGACGAGGAATTCGTAGTACATGACATTAAAGTCATTGAGGGTGAAAAGGGCCTGTTTATTGCTATGCCAAGCCGTAAAGCTACAGATGGAGAATATCGGGACATCGCACATCCTATTAATTCAGAGACTCGCGAAAGAATACAGAATATCATTCTGGAAAAATATGAACAGGTACTTGAGGAAGAACCTTTAGAAGAAGCATTAGAAAAATAAAGAAATGACAGAAAGCCCTCGGATCGAAAATGATCCGGGGGCTTTTGGCATGGTGACAAATGAAAGTTTATCCCATTTGACGCCAGCCTGAGGGATATTTATTTTTCAGAGTGCTGCCCACAGCTTTCCCCCAGCCGAGAGGAAAACCATCCGTACATACCAACTGCCAGCCGTTTTTTTTCGGGATTTCTTCGTCAGAAAGGAGCAGTGTTTCCCCTTTCAGATACCGTGTTACTCTTTCATCTGTGGAGGACAGATTTACCACGTGGGCATAATCTTTTCCCGAAAGCGCCATGGCAAAGGGCTGGGAAGGTTCAAAGCGGTTTTTCTTTAATTCTCCCAGAAACAGACCGTTGCGCAGGAACTTAATACCTTTTAACCCGCTGGTATCTTTATCCGGCAGATAATAAACATTGCTGCCCCGGACTTCGATTTTCCGGAAGTCGTAGGGCGCGGATACGTTTTGGAAAAACTCTTCCAAAAGCTTTTGGGAAACCTTGTCCAGTTTGGTTTTCGGTCTGTCGGAAGAGGGATTCAGCGTTCCTTCTTTTTCCATAAGAGCCAGAAAGTGTCCTTCTCCTTCCATGCGGTGGGGAAAAATGCGGACGCATTTTTCCAGTCTTTCATCTCCGTTTCCAAGGAAAGGGTTTCCAGGGGCAAAGCCTTCGTAAGGGGCAATGTCCAACAGTTTCATCTGGGGGAAATGTTCCAGAACATAGGAAATCAGCCCTTCGTTTTCCACAGGGGAGAAGGTGCAGGTAGAGTACAGCAGCTTTCCTCCGGGTTTCAGCATGGAAATGGCATTGGCAATAATATCCTTTTGGATTTTTCCGAAAAATTCCGGGCGGGTTTTGTCCCAGGTTTTGGCAACATCCGGGTCTTTACGGAACATGCCTTCCCCGGAACAGGGGGCGTCTACCAGAATTTTATCAAAAAATTCGGGAAAATATCCAGCAAGACGTCCCGGCGTTTCATTGGTCACCATGGAATTGCGGATGCCGAACAGTTCCAGATTGCGCAGCAGGGCTTTCGCCCGGGAATTGCTGATGTCATTGGCAACAAGAAAGCCTTTGCCCTGCAGCTTTGCTCCCAGGGCGGTGGCTTTTCCACCCGGTGCGGCGCACAAATCAAGGACGTATTCTCCTGGTGAAATTTCCAGACGCTCTGCGGGAGTCATGGCGCTGGGTTCCTGAAGATAGTACAGCCCCGCCGCATAGTAAGGGTGTCTCGAAGGCCGCTCCTCTTCCCCGTAAAAGAATCCGTTGGATACCCAGGGGATAGGGGTGAGAGAAAAGGGAGAGATTTCCAGAAATTTTTCTGCGGAAATCTTGTTGGTGTTTACACGGAGGCCGAATTTGCGCGGAGCCTCATAGCTTTTCAAAAAGGCAGGATATTCCGCCTGCAATATTTCTTTCATTCGGGATAAGAATGATGATGGCAGTTGTTCCATTGAAATTCCTTTCTTAATTAAAATACAAATCGTTTAAAGTCCAGCTATAGCCATGTAAATCATCGAAGGTATGGTCTTTTTCTTTGGAAAGTCCGGATTCAAAGACTTCATGCAGAAGATAAGCAACCGTGTCGTTAGGGGCCTGTTTCCAGAAATTGTCCAGCCAGACACCAGTGGCCAGAATCCTGTCGGGAATGTTTTCGCTGTGGTTCTGACATTCCTGATACATGGTCTCAATTTCGTTTACAAATTCTTTAGGTTAGAATCGATGATGGGGTAAACGAAAAAGCAGTTTTGGCATTCCAGTGAACTGCCCTTTCGTTTACACCATTTTCGATTTGACCTAATTGAACAAAGTGAGCGTCCGGATAGCTAC
>DXFK01000040.1 GCA_019114495.1 Candidatus Blautia stercoravium | reverse complement strand
AGAAGACACTTATGCAAAATTGAATCAGGAATATTTGCAGGAGCAGAAAGAAAAAGCAAAGGAGGAATTAGATATCTATAAAGATTTGTCTGAATACCGCAAAGAGGAGCAGGAAGAGTTAAAAGCGCTCATAGAAGCAGGAAAGAAGGCTATTGAAGAGGCTCAGGATGTCACGGCTATTACAAAAGCTAAGGAAGAGGCTATGAAAAAGTTGGATGAGGTAAAGACGAAAGAAGAATTGGGGGGAGAAGAAAATAAAAGTCCGGTTACTTTGAGCAATAGTCAATATATGATCTCTGTTACGGGGAAAAATCTGACAGAAGATATGGAACTTCAAATCATACCTTTAACTGCAGAACAGGAAGCAATTGCTGCAATGAGAAAGAAAATTCCATCTTCAAAGGCATTGATCAAACCTTATGAGATTCGTATCTTAAAAGAAGATAAAGAAGCAGAGGTGGAAGGGCCTTTTACAGTAAAATATCAGATGGACAGCAAATACAATGATAAGGAATTACAGGTTTTTCTGATGGATAGACAGAACAAACTGACAGAAATAAAAGGAACTGTAAAAGAAAACGTGCTTTCAGTAAGCGTGGATACTTTGGGAAGTATGGCTGTGGTAGTTGATTCCTCGGCAGTATCATCAGACCCGGATTCGAATACTTCAGGCAATCAGTCCAAGGGGGGACAAACTTCGCCAGGAGGAAGTACTGCAACAGGATCCGGTAATGTAAAAACGGGAGATGAGACAACGACAGTACCATTTGTATGTGTTATGATTTTAAGTTCCATTGTAATTACAGCTTTAAGTTTCAAAAAGAAATCTTCTGGGAAATGAAAATGATACAATAGCATTTGACAAAGGATTTTGCTGGATATATAATGAAAAAAGATACGATGAGGGATGCTCTAAAGCAGGAACTCTTAATCAAAAGTCCGGTGGAAATCCGGCACTAGGTGTTGTGAGTGCATGAGCATAAGTCAGCAGAGGTCGTTTCTGTACAATTGAAACTTTTTGTGGATATGTCGTGGTAAAAGCGGCATATATGAATAAGGGAAATGGGTGTAAATCTCATACGGTACCGCCGCTGTAAATGTTTGGTCTGTATCTGTTGGCGAAAGCCAGTCATTGGGGATTCCTGAGAAGGCAGGATACAGATCTTGTGAAAACTCACAGAAAGCATGAGTCAGAAGACCTGCAAGAAGCCTGCACTGCATAGATATCACAGAAATACGGCTGTGGCATTTTTTGCCACAGCCTTTTTGTGATTATCAGTAGCATATGGCCTTGTGGACGCGGTTTATACTGTTATTAAAACAAGGAGACAGGAAGATGAAGACAGGAAAGATTTTGACAGAAAAAGAAATTTTAGAGAGTGTGGAACTTATTGAGTCTTACAAGGATGATATGGAGAAAGATTGCGGTAATGAGAAATCAGAACTTTATAGAAAATTCTCTCTGTATACAGAAGAAGGGCTGCAGTTCTATGGAAGTTTGACGGATGCGTTTCTTTTAAATATCCTGAAAAAAAGAGCAGAGGAATTGGGGCATTCTCCAGCTCAGGCAGAAGTTTTTTGGGTATGGCGTTCTTATATAAAAAAACGTTATGGAAAATGGCCCTATGCACTTCAAAGTGCAGGGTTGAGTAAATCTGCAGGGAGAAGAGGAAAAACCCTCTTACAGATGCAAAAGGAAAAAGAAGCTTATGAAAAATTGCTACTGGAATTACAGGAAAATGCCAGGAAACTGTGCAGAATTCCCCATCCGCAGGAAGTTCCTAAAATTTCTTCACAGCTAAGAGAATATACCGATGACTGGAATAAGATTATTTCAGATGCCGGACTGAATCGAATGTTTTTCATAGAAAAATCCCAGGCACATAAGATTGAAAATCTGGAAACAGAAATGCTCCAGGCATTGGACGTTGTTTGGAAAACAGCAAAAAAACTGGGACGTCCTCCGCTAAAAAGCGAGATATCAGAAGAAGTGCGAAAACCGCTCATAGAACGTTGTGGAAGTTTTCGAAATGTGCTTTTTCAAATTGGATTGGAACCAGTTACAAGGATAAATCCTTTTTCCACTACCAGGATCAGTCAGGAGAAGAAACAGAAACTTCATCGTCCTACACTGGAAGACTGTTATTATCAGGTATTAGATCCAGATATACAGACAAAGAAGGATTTGGAAGAGCTATATAAGATAAGCAAGGCTTTAAAATATCCGCCGGGGAAAAAAGAAGTGGATGTGAGACTGAGAGGAAGACTTCAAAAAAGCTGCGGTTCCTGGAGCAATGCGCTGAACCAGCTGAGATATATGGAGGAGAGAAAATAGTGAAGACATTGGTGATATTATTTTGTTCTACGTTAAAAAGGGAACTCTTGCAGACATGCAAAATACAGATCGGATTTTATTGTCTGTTCGGGGAAGAATGGATATCCGCCGTCAGAAAAAGCGATTTTTTTGACAGGAGACTGGGCAGAGTATATGAATGAAATTAAAATGGAAGTGAAGGGCAGCACCATTCCCATACAGGTTATTCGATCTGGCAGAAGAAGTATCGGTCTGGAAATTCGACAGGATATGTCTGTGATTGCGAGAGTTCCATATGAGCTTTCCGATAAAGGATTAGAAACCTTTTTAGAGAAGCATACGGAGTGGATTCTTCATAAACGGAAGTTAGCAGACAAGAGGCAGGACTGCAGAAGGTTTACGAATGCACTGCCATTTTCACAGCTTACTGTAAAGGAGCGGGAACAGATAAAGGAGAAAATAGCCGCACGGGTAAAATACTATTGTGGGGTTATGGGAGTTACGGTTGGCAGAATCACCATCCGGAGTCAGAAAACACGGTGGGGAAGCTGTAGCTCTAAGGGAAATGTAAACTTTAATTATCAGTTATACTATCTTCCGGAAAAACTTTTGGACTATGTAGTGGTACATGAACTGGCGCACCGCCGGCATATGAACCATTCCGTTTTGTTTTGGGAAGAAGTAGAACGGTATTTCCCTGATTTTCAGGAGTGCAGGAAACAGTTGAGGGAATATGGACTTGCCCAAAATGAAGTGAAATAAGAACAAAAAATCAGAGGGCCGTCTCTGCCATAAACCATCTTACAGAAAAGAGTGTTCATGGCAGAGATGATGACCGGACAGAGCTGTTTCAGGAAGTTGTATGTCCAAATCTTCGGGGACTGCATACCGCTTTTCTCTGATGATTCAGAAAAGAGAGGAAGTAAAAACGGCTGTCCATCCATTTGCCCATAATGCCTACCATTTTGCCCATGGTGAAAGCGGCCAGAATGGTACCGGCTCCAAGTCCTGAGAGATGTCCAAGAACAATCCCAGTCATGCCGGCTGTTGCAGCCAGACAGATGACATCAAAGGAGATTTTGATCTTGGAATAGGTAATTCCTGTAATCTGCGCAAGCTCTCGGGGAAAAAGGTCTGTGGGGATAATAGGCAGTCCGCAGCGGTTGGAAAGGGCAATTCCAAAGCTGATGAGCAGATAACTGACCACGAAGTAGAGGATACGGCACAGAAAAGCAGTTGGGAGTATATCTACCCAAAGTTCGTGAGCATCCAACATCTTTCCGAAGACAAAGCCGACCAAAAAGCTGAAAAGATACTCGGGGATAAATTTTTTCTGCAGAAGCATGAGACTCAACACTAAAAATCCCTGAAAAAGGTAAGTCCATGTGCCCAGGGACAGGTGGGGCAGTACCTGGGAAAAAGCGAAGGGTACGCTGGAAATAGCGGAGATTCCCGCACCGGAATGGAGCATAAGGACAACGCCCAGGCTATTAATCATCACAGCAAAGATAAGAGCCAGTTCTCCACGCAGAACCGGCTTATTTTTTACAGGCATTTCATTTTCAGATGATGAATGGTTTTGTTTCTTCATTTTCTTTCCTCCTAATGATACAAACATTCTTACAATGACAGAGCATTTTCGTCCTTTCTAGTGTACAGAGTGAAAAGAAAAATAGCAAATAAATAATTTGTATAAAAATATAGATTATATCTATGGAAACATGGTATACTGAGAGAAAAAGGAGGGAATTGTTTTGAATTTGTCATATTTGCGCTATTTTGTTACGCTGGCACATGTCCGACATTATACCAGGGCAGCGGAGCAGCTTTGTATTACCCAGCCCAGTCTCAGTCATGCCATTGTGCAGATGGAGAAGGAATTGGGGATTCCTCTCTTTGAAAAAAACGGGAGAAACACTACGCTGACACGCTATGGAGAAGAATTTCTGACTTGTGCCGAACATACATTGTCTACGCTGGATACGGGTATGGAATCTCTGCGGCGAAGCGCCAGAGGAGCAGGGCTGATTCGCCTGGGAATTCTGCGCATGTTGGGGATAGAATATATTCCCCGTCTTGCAGCAGAGTTTCTTCAGAAAAATCCCCACAGGGATATTCAGTTTGCCTTTCATACAGGGGACACCCAGCATTTGCTGGATGAATTGGAGGCGGGAAAACATGATTTGGCGTTTTGTTCCAGACCCGCACCCAGACGGGGGCTTACCGCCGTGCCGGTACAGAAACAGAAGCTGGTACTCATTACACCGAAAAATCACAGCCTGGCCTGCCGGGAAAGTATTGATTTATCGGAAACCATTTCCTATCCCCAGATTTTCTTTGCAAAAAGCTCAGGTATCCGGGGTGTGGTGGAGCAGATGTATGAACAGATTGGGGCAAAGCCGGAAATTTCTTATGAAACAGAAGAAGACGAGGTGATTGCCGGACTTGTTGCCCATGGATTTGGAATTGCCATTGTACCCTATATGGATTTCCTATTGAAGCTGAATGTAAAGATTCTGCCCATCTCCTATCCTGACTGCCAGAGGAAACTTTTTCTGGTACATGATGACAGGGTGTTTCTGCCTCCGGTAGCAAATGACTTCCGGGAATTTGTACTGAACAGGTGCAGAGAGAACAACAGGGAGGCATGAGCATGCTCTGGGATTTACAGAAATTATATAGCAAATCAGGAGAAGAAGTCTTATGCTGTCAACAGTCTTGTCATCGGAATCGTGATACGCAGTATGGTGGAAAGACTGCGGAATGAATAAAAGAAACAGGTGACTTTAGCACTTCTTAGTGCTATAATGAATTTCAGAAATACAGACAGAGGAGAAGAACTTATGCTTGCAGTAATGAAATTCGGTGGAAGTTCTGTAGCAGATTTGGGAAAAATCAGAAATGTGGCAGAACGATGTATTAAAAAGTGGAAAGAGGGAAATCAGGTTATTGTGGTGCTCTCGGCAATGGGAAAGACTACAGACGGGCTTATCGGCCAGGCACAGCAGATTACGGATATGCCGTCCAGAAGGGAGATGGACATGTTGTTGTCCACAGGAGAACAGGTATCGGTATCCCTTATGGCCATGACCATGCTTCAGATGGGAGTGCCTGCTGTTTCTTTAAATGCATGGCAGGTGGCTATGCACACGACTTCTGCTTATCAGAATGCGAAACTGAAAAGAATTGATACAGAACGTATCCGCAAGGAGTTAGATTCCAACAAAATTGTAGTGGTTACCGGTTTTCAGGGAATCAATAAATACGAAGATGTGACTACTTTGGGAAGAGGCGGTTCCGATACAACGGCAGTAGCTCTTGCAGCAGCCATGAATGCAGACGTCTGTGAGATATATACCGATGTAGACGGCGTATACAGCGCAGATCCCCGTATTGTCCCAAATGCCAGAAAAATGGAAGAGGTCACTTACGAGGAAATGCTGGAATTTGCTTCTCTTGGCGCAAAGGTATTACATAACCGCTGCGTGGAGATGGCGAGAAGATATAATGTAAAGCTGGTGGTGAAATCCAGTATGAGCGAAGCAGAAGGAACAGTGGTGAAGGAGAGCACAAAAATGGAAAAAATGCTGATAAGCGGTGTGGCAACCGATAAAAATATTGCGAAAATTACAGTGGCAGGAATGAAAGATGACCCGGAAAGCACATTCCGTCTTTTGAACCTGCTGGCTAAACACGGAATGAACATTGACGTTATGATTCAGTCTCTGGAAAAGGACGGAACCAAAACACTGACTTTTACTATCGCCAGACCGGATATGCTCATGGCAGCAGAACTTTTAAAACAGTACAGCGATGTGCTTGGAACTGTAAACATCAGCTGTGAGGAGGATGTTGCAAAAGTGTCTGTAGTAGGTGCAGGTGTCAGTTCAAATCCCGGTGTGGCAGCAAAAATGTTCGAGGCCCTTTCTGATGCAGGGATTAACACGGATATGATTACAACCTCAGAAATCCGTATTACCGCAGTCATTGCAGAAAATGAAGCGGAAGCAGCTATGCGGGCAGTGCATGACCGGTTTGCGGCTGAATGGGAATAAAGAACGTGTGAAATAAGGAACTGTCTTATGAATCAGGCAGCAAAGATACCTAAAAGGGCTTTGCGCATGTGTATTCATAAGGCAGTTTTT
>DXFK01000039.1 GCA_019114495.1 Candidatus Blautia stercoravium | reverse complement strand
TTTCGCAGAAAATTCTTGTTTTTTTGCCTGTTCAATGGCATAATGAGTGTCATATACCGCAGATATTGTATTACGTTGAAGTGATATTCACTGCGACGCTTTACTCTAAAAAATCAAAAAGTAAAAAATATTTTAGTGAAAAGGAGATGTTTATGGACAAAAAAAGAGGAAGTTTTTCTAACAAAATGGGCTTTGTTCTTGCAGCAGCAGGTTCTGCCGTGGGACTTGGAAACCTCTGGCGTTTTCCCTATCTGGCAGCAAAATACGGCGGGGGAATTTTTCTTCTGGTATATCTGATTCTGGCAGTCACTTTGGGATTTACCCTCATGATTACCGAAATCGCTATTGGACGCAAGACAGGACTCAGTGCTATCGGTGCTTTCAAGGCACTGGACAAACGCTTTAACTTTGTAGGGTATCTGGCTTGTGTGGTACCTTTTATTATCACCCCTTACTACTGTGTCATCGGCGGCTGGGTAGTAAAATATTTTGCAGCCTTTCTCACAGGACAGGGTTCCGCAGCAGCCGGAGACGAATATTTTAACGGATTTATTTCTCAGACCACAGCGCCGGTATTCTGGTTTGCCCTGTATATTCTGCTCACTGCAGTTGTGGTTATTTTCGGTGTGGAAAAAGGAATCGAAAAAGCAAGCCGCATTATGATGCCCCTGCTGATTGTACTGATTATAGGTGTTTCTATTTTCTGTATTACCAGACCTGGCGCCGGCGCCGGAGTAAAATATTATCTGCTGCCTGACTTTTCCAGATTTTCAGCCACCACCGTGCTGGCTGCCATGGGACAGTTATTCTATTCCATGTCGCTGGCCATGGGCATTATGATTACCTATGGTTCTTATATGAAGAAAGACAGCAGCCTGGAACAGTCGGTACGCCAGATTGAGATTTTCGACACTGCCGTTGCTTTCCTGGCAGGTCTGATGATTATTCCTTCCGTCTTTGTCTTTTCCGGCGGAGACGAAGCAGCCCTTGGCAAAGGACCGTCTCTGATGTTTGTCACACTGCCTAAGGTATTTGAAAGCATGTCCTTTGGCGAAGTTATCGGCGCAGCTTTCTTCCTGTTGGTACTGTTTGCTGCACTGACCTCCTCCATATCTCTTATGGAAACCAACGTATCCATTGTAAGAGATAAGTTTGGCTGGAGCAGGAAAAAGTCCACTATCGTGATAACCCTTTACGTCCTGATTCTGGGTTCCATTGTTTCCCTGGGCTTCGGACCTTTAAGCTTCATTAAGATTATCGGACTGGGACTTCTGGATTTCTTTGATTTCCTCAGCAACAGTGTTCTGATGCCGATTGTTGCAATTCTCACCTGTGTCTGCATTGGACATTTTATTGGCTCTAAAACTGTAGAGGATGAAGTAGAGATAAACGGACCTTTCACAGTAAAGAAATTCTACCGGGTTATGCTCAAATGGATTGCCCCTATCTGCCTGGTGCTGATTCTGATTTTTGCAGTTTCCGAGGCTATGGGCTGGATTAAAGTCTGATTAAAAAAAGAACGGTCACATGAAACACATAGCGAACCTTTTGCGTTCTGATTGCTGTTTCATGCAGCCGTTCTTTTTTATTCTGTTGTCTTATATGCAGTAAAAATTTTTATTTTGCTGTGAAGCTGCCGCATTTGGTATCATCACATCTGCAGGCCGATGCACCGGCAATTGTGATTTTGTCCGCACTGCATTTTTCCTGAGTGTTAAAGGAACAGTCACGAGCCTTACAGTCCACCTCAATAGTCTTGCAGGCACAACCTGTTTCTGCCCGGTTTACAGTCCCTTCTTTCTTTTCCACAAAACTTCTGCAGCAGGTTTCATCTGCTGTTTCCGCCGTAGCTCCCTCAACCAGAATATCTCCTTTGGAACAATATTCATCTTTATTATACATACAGTTTCTTGCTGTACAGTTTAATAATGGCATGCTGCTACCTCCTGAATAAATTTTCTTTTCAGAGATAGTATTTTCTGTTTTGTTATTTTTATTCTATTTTTTGATTTTCCTTGATTTTTTTCAAAAGCAAGGGCAACTCAAACAGCAGCATGGCTATCCATCCCAAAAGGTACGCCACCGGAAGCGCACGAATTCCCATATGCAGGCTGTAAACCAGCGGCACAGCAGACAGCACCCGGAATCCCATGTTCGTGATACTGCTCCACAAAGTTACCTTCAAGTCTCCGATTCCCCGGAAATATCCCTGCACTCCATTGGTTACCGCAGGCAGAATATAAATGAAAGCAATCAGATGAAGGTAAGAACATCCAAGCAGTATGACCTCCTGGTCATTGACAAAAAGCTTCATGAAAAGGTCTGCTCCAAAAATGCAGGCTGCGCCAACCAAAAGACCGTAGATAACTTCCATTACCATGCCCCAGCGAAAGCCTTTCCAGATACGCTTCTTTTCTCCTGCCCCATAATTCTGTGCCATAAAAGATGTCATGGCAGAAGCAATACTCTGCTGTGGTATAATAGCGAAATCATCAATTCGATTCACTGCGGCAAAGGCTGCAACCACAGAAACTCCCATGGTATTGACAATGACCTGTATGCCAATCTTCCCAAGCTGGACTGACGCCTGCTGCATGGCGCTGGCCCAGCCGTACCGGATGGTCTCTGCAAACAGACTCTTATCAAAGACCAGCCAGTCCTTTCCCAGACACAAAATCTTTACTTTTTTCCTAATATACAGCCCGCAGAACAGACTGCAGCATGCCTGGCTGATAACGGTTGCCAGGGCACAGCCTGCGCTGCCCATATGAAAGACCAGCACAAAGAACAAATCTCCAAAAACATTCAACACAGAGGCAATCACCAGAAAGTAAACCGGCGTCGAGCTATCTCCCAGAGCCCGCAGTGTATTGGCATAAAAGTTATAAATAAAGGTAAAAATCAGGCCTGCAAACACAATCCGAAGATACTGGGACGCAAGAGGAATCAATTCTTCCTGTACCTGTATCAGCCGTAAAAGCCAGGGAGCTCCTGCAATACACAGAATGGAAAGTACCAGAGAAAACGCACAGCCTCCTATCATAGTGGTACTGATTTGCTTTCGCAAACGCTCCATTCTCCCTGCGCCAAACTGCATTCCCATAAGAATGGAAGCGCCCATACACATACCGTTGATAAACAAAATCGCAAAGGTCATCAGGGGATTGCTGCTGCCTACTGCTGCCAGCGCCTCAGTTCCCACAAATTTTCCTACAATAATACTGTCTGCCGCATTGTAGCAAAGCTGAAAAAGATTTCCCAGCACCAGAGGTACTGCAAAACCTGCTATCTGTGGAGCTATGTTTCCTTTTGTCATATCTTTCATACTGTTTCCGCCTTTTCTTCAAAGGAACCGGAACCACCGCATAACAGGCATATCCATATTTCATACCCTTCTGCGGCAGCACCGGTCCCCTCTTACATCTGTATGTTTCCTGCTGCTTTATTAATTCTCAATTCTTTTTCCTTCTGCGTCCACTTCGATTTTACGGATTTCCTTTGTACGGATTTCCCTGCAGACAGCGTCCATAAACGCATCCAAAGACTTCTGTCCTTCATCGCCAAGGTAACGGCTTCTTACTGATACCACCTGTTCTTCCTCTTCTTTGGCACCCACTACCAGCATGTAAGGAATTTTCTGCAGACGGGCTTCTCTGATTTTATAACCGATTTTTTCAGAACGGTTGTCCACACTGCTGCGGATTCCATTTTTCTTCAGCTGTGCCTGTACCTTTTCTGCATACTCACCGTATTTTTCAGAAATCGGCAGTACACGAACCTGTTCCGGACACAACCAGGTCGGAAACAGACCGGCATATTTCTCAATGAGCCATGCCAGCGTTCTCTCATAGCAGCCCATAGCTGTTCTGTGGATAATACCAGGACGTTTCTTTTCCCCGTTTTCGTCGATATAATACATATCAAACTGCTCTGCCAGAAGCGCGTCCCACTGAATAGTAATCATAGTATCTTCTTTTCCGTACACATTCTTGGCATTAATATCTACCTTCGGACCGTAGAAAGCGGCCTCTCCCACATCTTCCACAAATGGAATGTTCAGTTCTGTCAGAATCTGGCGGATGTGTTCCTGTGTTTCTTCCCAGACTTCCGGTTCTCCAATGTATTTTTCTTTATTATCCGGGTCCCATTTAGAAAGATGATAGGTTACATCCTCCTCTACACCCAGAGTTTCCAGACAGTGTTTTGCCAACGCCATACAGCCTTTGAACTCTTCCACCATCTGGTCAGGACGCATAATCAGGTGCCCCTCGGAAATGGTAAACTGGCGCACACGAGTCAGACCGTGCATTTCACCGGAATCCTCGTTTCTGAACAGAGTAGATGTCTCGCCATAGCGGATTGGCAGGTCTCTGTAGGAATGTTGCGTTGCCTTGTATACATAATACTGGAATGGGCAGGTCATAGGACGCAGCGCATACACTTCTTTGTCCTTTTCTTCGTCTCCCAGTACAAACATGCCTTCCTTATAATGATCCCAATGTCCGGAAATCTTATACAAATCACTTTTTGCCATAAGCGGCGTTTTGGTACGGACATAGCCCCATTCGTTATCCTCCAGGTCTTCAACCCATCTCTGGAGTTCTTTTAAAATAATGACGCCCTTTGGCATAATCAGAGGCAGACCCTGTCCGATAACATCTACGGTCGTAAACAGTTCCATCTCTCTTCCCAGCTTGTTGTGGTCGCGTTTTTTCGCCTCTTCCATTTGAGCCAGGTACTCATTTAATTCATCTTTTTTGCTGAAAGCAGTTCCGTAAATACGGGAAAGCATTTTGTTCTTCTCGTCGCCTCTCCAGTACGCGCCGGAAGATGAGGTCAGTTTAAACGCCTTTACGCCTTTTGTATTCATTAAGTGAGGACCTGCACATAAATCTACGAAGTCTCCCTGTGAATAGAATGAAATCTCTTCACCTTCCGGCAGGTCTTTTATCAGTTCTACTTTATACGGTTCGCCCTTTTCTTCCATAAATTTAATGGCTTCTTCACGGGGAAGTGTGTAGCGTTCAATTTTTGCGCCCTTTTTGATAATTTTCTTCATCTCTTTTTCCAGTGCGTCCAGTTCCTCGCGGCTGAAAGATTCATGATCAAAATCATAGTAAAATCCGTTGTCAATAGAAGGGCCGATAGCCAGCTTTGCTTCCGGATACAAATTTTTTACCGCTTCTGCAAGAACGTGAGATGCTGTATGACGAAGGGCTGCCAGTCCCTTTTCATCATTTGCTGTAAGAATACTGACTTCACAATCCTTTTCCACTACTGTTCTTAAGTCTACAACTTCTCCGTCTACTTCTCCTGCACAGGCTGCCCGTGCCAGTCCTTCGCTGATGTCCAATGCAATTTCGTATACGGATTTACTTTCTGCGTACTCTTTCTGTGAGCCGTCTTTCAATGTGATAATCATAATCGTCTTCTCCTTTCCTGATTCCTGCAGGAGGGGGCATACCCGAAGGCTTTCTGTCAAATAAAAAATCCCGTCCCCTGCAGCCCTGTGTGACTGCAAGGGACGGGTATAATCTTTGCCCGCGGTTCCACCCTTCTTGTTAAAAGCATTTGCTTTGGTAACCACTTCATTTGATGATAACGGAATCACCGGACCGGATTGGGGTCACTCAGAGGTAGTTTTCAAATGGTTCCGTGACAGAACGCTCTCAGCCTGCGCGCTCCTCTCTGTGTCCTTCCACATTTTACTCGTCTCGTCAACGTATTGGATATTTCTTTTATGTTTTCATATTATAACCGTCTCTCTTGCTTTGTCAACCTATTTTTCTGTGTTTTTTCTTTTTGATTTTTCCTTTTCTACAAATTTCCTGCCGCTTTGTCCTTTAAAACACCCAGAAATTCCCTCACCAGGTAATTCACCAGCAGAAATCCATTGCTTTTTGCCGCAATCCCGTATATCTGACAATCCATCTTCTTCCTGGCTATAGATGTTCCCCTGTAAAGATGAAAACTGCTGGTAACAATACCCACCCGTCCTGGTTTATCTGCCCTCTGGCATTTCTGCTTCCATATTCTGTAAGAGCAGGCAATATTCTGCTGGGTATTGACGGATTGGTCTTCTTTTATCAGCCGGGAACTGGCAATCCCTCTCTTCGTCAATTCCCGGTACATACATTCTGCCTCAGAAATTCCCTCATCCTCTCCCTTGCCTCCGGAAAGAATAGCTTTTGTTTCGGGATTTTGTTTCAGATATTCCTCTGCTTTGCGAATCCGGTATTCCAAAGACAGACTGGGGCGAGTGCCCTTTACCTGGGCTCCAAGTACAATAAGACAATCTAATTGTTCTTCTTCTTTTTGAAACATGGCTTTTACAATCTTGGCTTCCACAAACAAAAAGAGACAACACAGGAAAAAAAGGATGCAAAGTATTCCTCCCAAAAGTATCTGTGGAACTCGTATACAAAAATGCAGAGCCGCCCAACCAGCCCCAAATCCCGCTCCCAGCAAAATCCACAATACAGGGAATTTCGAGGAAAGTCCTGCATACAGAGCAATGCCGATAAAATACAAAATACATACTATTCCTAAAAACAAAAGCAGAAATTCTGCCATAATCTTCCTGTTTCCTTTCTCTTTCAATGCAGCATACCACAAAGGGACGAGTGTTCTTTTCCAGAACTTCGCCCCTTTTTTCA
The DNA here is from genome assembly GCA_019114495.1 of Candidatus Blautia stercoravium. Lineage (GTDB taxonomy): Bacteria > Bacillota > Clostridia > Lachnospirales > Lachnospiraceae > Blautia > Blautia stercoravium. The sequence goes on along the minus strand of DXFK01000039.1, from coordinate 7,746 downwards.
CAGTTTTATTTATTTCTTCCACAGCAGTGTTTGTATTTTTTACCGCTGCCGCATGGACATGGGTCATTACGTCCGATTTTAGGCCCTTTTACTACAGTACCGGATTTCTTCTGCTCCAGATACAGTTCTTTTCTCTTTTCTTCGGAGAAAATGCTGTTCCACTGTGGCAGCTCGTATAACCAGTCTGCTTTGGCGTCTACCATGTTCTTGTACAGAGTTTCCAGGTCAAATCCCAGATTTACCTCTGTGTTTTCATCCATTTCTTCGATAGGGTTCTGGATTTTCAAACTGTCATTGATACCATCCAGAAAACCAACCATAGTCATAACTTCCACGTCATATTTTTCTGCCAGTTCTTTTACAGTTCCTTTTACCACTTCGTCAGGATTACTGAGAAGTTTCTCATAGATTCCTTTTTCGATTAAGAAATAATTTGTCCAGAATTTCTCAAGCTGTGCCCTGTCGGCCTGCTGAGAATATGCCATATCTCTCCAATCTTGTAATAATGCCATGTATCTTACCTGCCTTTTGTTTGTTTTCCTAATTTACCATTTCGGTTTAACAGGTATAGTATATACGAAAACAAAGAGTTTTTCAATCTGTAAAATCAAATAATGTAAAATCTCATAAATTTTTCTATGCTTTGTATAACTTTTGATTTTCTGCCCATACTACAGATAGTCCACAAAGAGATGACTCAAATGCGAGACGCTCTTTGCAGACAACCAAAGAAAAAGTAGAAATACTTTATCCTCCCCTTTTTAGCCCCCGTACTGGCCGGTTCGGGGGCTGTTCTCTTTTTCCAGATCCAACAGCATCTCCTCCCAGACTCTCCTGTTTTCCCGGTATATCTCTTCAAAACACCACCAGGGAAGCGGTGAATCCGGCTTTCCTATCTCTACTGTCAGACTGGGGATTTTCATACTTTGCAGCGCCCAGTCCTTATACCCCGCTGCGTCCAGTTTTTCAAAATTCCCATCTATTTCATATCCAGTCACTTTTGCAATTCTATCCGCAAAGCTCTTTGTCCTTTCTTTCAATGCTCCTTCCTGCCCGAAATTCCAGTAAATCACCTGACCGGATGAATGATAGGACAGAGTTCTCTGGAATTTTACCCCTCTGGTAAGCTGTGTCAAAATCTGGGTTTCTTCCTCCGATTCCGGATATGCTCCCTTATACTTTTCCGAAGACGCTTCCTCTCTCCCTTCTGTATATTTATCCCAGTCCGCCGGAAAATTCCTGTTTAAATCCACCCCTCTGGCATTGGCTTTCCACTTTCTGAAATAAGCCTCGCAAGACAGATTTTTTCTTTCCTTCTCTGCAATTTCCAGTATTTTTTTGCGGAGTCCGGGATTTCGGATACCGTCCCCGCCAAACTGGCTAATGTTTACCCCATCCGGATTCGCCATGGGAATCACATAGATTGCCCTGTTTTCCAATAATTTCTCATAACTGACTCCCTTATAAACACGATCGTACTTAAGGTGCAGAAGAAATTTTGCCGCCTGCTCCATCAAAAGCTGGCAGGTCATATATTCCCGTCCGTGAATTCCCCCAAAAATAAAAACCTTTTGTTGTGCATTTTGTTTTCCTATTCTCATACAATCTATCTTCCTCAAATCCGCTGACTTTCCTAAAGTCTGTACTTGCAGATTTTCCGGAAATATCCTTGCAAAAATACCCAAATCGTTCTGCATATTTTCGTAGGTATAACCTAAAAACCGTGGATAGTCCCAATTCCAATTATCCATTGACGGGTACCTCTAAAATTATTATAATAATAGATATTCTAAGCAAGGGAGATTAAGACGTGAAGAACTTAAAACGACTCCTCGCAGTCATAGGAATTATCCTGCTGGCAGGTATGTATGTCCTGACTTTTATTCTGGCTTTGACGGATAATTCTGCCGCCGGCAATATGATTATGGCCTCGCTGTACGCAACTGTGATTATCCCCATTTTGCTGTATGCCTTTCTTCTGGTGTATAAATGGACACACCCGAAAAATGACGTCATTCCGAAAATTCTTGGGGAAAATTCTGATGTTGATACCGTGATTTTTGATATTGGAAAAGTGCTTGTAAAATATGACTGGAAGAAACTTTTAAAAGATTTAAAATATGACGAAGACACAGCCCAGGCTGTTGCAGAGGCTGTATTTCTCAGTGAAGACTGGACAGAAAGTGACAGAGGTATCCGCACAGAAGATGAAATCCTGCAGTCTTTTATTGCCAACAATCCTTCCTACGAAAAAGAAATAAGGGAAATCTTTGAACGAATAGGGGAAACTATTTCTATGTGCTCTTACACAAAGGACTGGCTCTCCTATCTGAAAAAGCGGGGCTACAAACTCTATTTTCTCTCGAATTTTTCAGAGCCGCTGTACAAACGCTGTATAAAGGATTTAAAATTTCTGGAACTTATGGACGGCGGATATATGTCCTGGCAGGTACACCTACTGAAACCGGAACCCGAAATGTACCAGAAACTTATTCGGGATTTCCAGATTGTTCCGGAAAAAGCCGTGTATATTGACGACTATATGGATAATGTGGCTGAGGCCAGGGCCCAGGGATTAAACGCCATTCACTTTACAGGAAGGAAAAGCGCGATTCAGCAGCTTATGGACTTTGGAGTGAAATAATCTTTTATGTACATAATTGCATAAGGAGAAGAGGCAGCAGAGCGAATCGAACATTTTCTAATTCGCACTGCTGCCTCTTCTTTCTGTTTTTTTCAGACTTCTCTATACTCTCAGTTTATGGATTCCTCCAGATGAGACAAATCTCTGGAGGCCATAGTCAGGAAAATACACAAGACAAATATCCCCATATTAAACAAAAACGGCAGCGCCGGATTCAAATCAAACATCCAGCCAATCAGACTTCCGAAGGGGGCTGAAATGCCAATCATCAGCACATTGTATAAAGCGTAAATTCTGGAACGCTCCTTTGGGTCCACATAATGGGCCATGAGGGCGTCTTTTCTTGGGATAATCACTGCATACGCAGCGGCCTCTAAAATCGTGTACCCCATAACCAGCAGCAAATTTTTCTCTGGTGTAATCAAAAGCAGTAAGTGACTGGCTATGTACATCAGAAATCCAATCTGAAGAGAAACTTTCATTCTTAATTTCTGAAATAAATTTTGCAGACCAATGACAAAGGCAATCATGACAATGGTACGAATAACCGGAAATACGGCTATCAACTCGTCTGACAAATGAATTTTCTCTGTTACATACAGAGAGAAAAAATTGGTGGTAGCAATCTGGATAATGTTGGTAAGCGCCATAAAATACACCACCAAACGCATTTTCCCAGATTTTATCATGGTCAGAAATACCCAGCCATACCCTTTCATCATAGAAAAATACGAAAGATTCTTTGTCTCTTCCATACGTTTTTTACCTATCTGGGTTTCCCCGCCAAAATGGTACAGCAAAAGAAATTTCGCAAGCATGGAAATGGCGGCAATAAAATACAGCCAGCGCATAACAGGAACCACGTCATGTTTGCCTACCAAAACAACGGCCAATGGTGAAAAAAATACGGAAAGCATACCGCACATCTGAATCAAAGTAAACGCGTTTGTAATATGCTTTGGCGGACAGTCTTCAATGAAAAGACAGTTCCAGGAGGTATTGGTAATCTGGAAAGCCGCATTTACGGCCGCTGCTGCCAGGAACCACCAGAAATTCTGAGAGAAAGCCCAGATAAGACAGGGAACCGTCCACCCCAGAGTATCAAAAATCACCGTTGCTTTTCGCCTGCCCATTTTGTCTGTAATAACTCCCCCGATTAGGGCAAAAAACATTTGCAAAATAAATCCCACAGTAAGCGTTGTTCCGATTTCCAGACTGGTAAGCCCCAGCTTTCGCATGTAAAGGGTCTGAAAAGGAACAAAAAGGGAATAAGGAATGAACCAGAGCGGTTCTGTGCAGATAGACCATTTGGGATTCCCCTTTAATTCCCGGAAGGTCTGTGCCAATACATGACTTTTCAGTTTTTGCAGCATGAAAAAATCTCCTTCTGTTACAAAATTTCCTTTTATAGCCATATTTTACAGGAAAGGCCAAAAAGATACAAGAGGAGATATTGCTGCTTTACTGTCATCTATGTATCTCCTCATCTTCCTACAAAAGGCTGTCCAGAATATCTTTCAAAGCTGTATAGGCAGTTGTGTAAGCCTCTTCTCCTGACATTTTTCTGTTTTCCAGCTCCCCATTTTGCTCCAGACTGCCAAATCCTGTAAACTCCGTCAAGTGTGGCTCCAGGGATAAAAAACCTTCATATCCGCTATCCAGCAAAGTCTTTAAAATTTCTTTTACATGTCCGTCACCATACCCTGCCGGTACCACCATTCCGGAATCTGCCTTTGCATCTTTAATATGAATATAGGCAATGTAAGGCTTGAGCAATTCATACGCTTCTTTGGTATCCTGACCACACTGCACAAAATTGGCAAAATCAAACACCGCTTTAAAATGTTCTCCATAAAACTGCTGCATAATTTCCAGACAGCGCAAAGCATTGTCACCGTAAATTTCCTTCTCGTTTTCATGAAGTAAAACTACATTTTCTTTCTCTGCATAATCCGCCAGCCGCTGCAGTCTTTCAAAAACCTGTTCTTTGTATATTTCCGGTGTTTCTCCGGAGGGAATAAAAAAGCTAAACATACGGATATATGGCGTTTCCATAATCTTAGCAATTTCTACTGTTTTTTTATACAGTTCAAAATGCTCCTCAAAATCTTCTATAATCTGTATTTTCCCGATGGGAGAGCCTACGGATGACAGCTTTAGGCCGTGTTGGTCCAACTGCTTCTTGATTTCTTTTACTTCTTCCAAAGTATGTTCTACCAAAGGCTTTCCGTTTACACCTCGCATTTCAATGTAGGAAATCCCCAGCTTTTTTACAACTCTTATCTGTGTCTCTAAATCTTCCGCTATTTCATCTGCAAATCCGCTGATTTCAATTTTATTTTTCATGATTCTCCTCCTGTCCGCTTCCATAGGAATTCTCTGTATCAAATACCACACTTTCCTTTTCTTCTTTTTTCTTTGAACTTGCTCTTCTTTTATTTAATTCTTCTAAAAACAGTTCCTCGTCAACGGGAAGTTCTACAGTCTTTCCAAGCCAGCTGGAAAGGTGGATGGCATTGGAAAGTTCCAGTCCCCGGATACCTTCTCTTCCATCAGCCACCAGAGGGCTTCCTGCAAGAATTGCCCCTGCAAATGCCTTCATCACACCGACATGCTGTTCATTCTGTCCGTCTGTATCTACTTCGATGACATCCCACTGAGGTTTATCAAAGCCCCCCTGGCAGGTGGCGCAGTGATGTGCCAGATTTTCTTTCAATTTATAAAAAGTCAGCTTTTCATTCTCACACACCAGTTTTCCCAACTCTCCAGTAATTTCAAAACGATTCGTTCCCGGCGCATCCCCTGTGGAAGTGATAAAAACACCCGTGGCCCCATTGGGGTATTCCAGATATGCCGTCACATCGTCTTCTACCTCTATATCGTGCCACTTTCCTTCCTGGCAAAAGCTCCGTACTTTAGAAGGCATACCACATATCCACTGTATCAAATCCAGATTATGCGGGCATTGGTTCAAAAGCACACCTCCGCCTTCTCCCTCCCAAGTAGCCCGCCAGTTTCCCGAATCATAATAGCTCTGGGTACGATACCAGTCCGTAATAATCCAGTTTACCCGTCTAATGGCGCCAAGTTCTCCGTTTTCTACCATTTCATGCATTTTTCGGTAAATGCAGTTTGTCCGTTGATTAAACATCATGGCAAAAATGACCTGGCTTTCGTCTGCTGCCTGATTCATTTCCCGCACCTGTCTGGTATACACGCCTGCAGGTTTTTCACAGAGCACATGCAGACCTTTGTCAAAGGCTTCCATAGCAAGCGGCGGATGCTGATAATGCGGAACTGCAATCAGCACCGCGTCACAGCAGCCGCTTTGAATCAGCTGGCTGCCTTCTTCAAATATTTGTACGGACTGAGGCATGTTTTCTCTGCACCAGTTTCTTCTGGAGAGCTGACGGTCCGCTATGGCAGCCAGCTCCAAGGCCGGAACTTTTCCTTCCAGCACATTTTTCGCATGGGTCGTTCCCATGTTTCCGATACCAATGATTCCGAGTTTCACTTTTTGCATTTACTTTACCCTCCCATTTTCTTTCTGTTTTTTTTGAAGCCTTATAAATTCATACATTTCCATTGTCAGTTCAAAGGTGTTTTCTACTGATTCTAACCGATTCCTATAAGCCCTTCCTGCTGCTATACTGTCATAGAAATCCTGAATACAAGTCTGGTGGGAATTTCCCCAATATTTTTTGCCTTCCCATCGCTCTTTTTTGTGAAATCATATACGATTTTCGTTCCATTGTCTTCTGTAATTTCCAGTCGTTCACCTTCCATTCTGATTTTACCATTTTCACATACAATCTCCAGTAGTACCGGAGCGTCTTCTGTATAGGCATTCGTAGCATAAAAGCACACATTTCCGGAAGAAAAAGTTATATAAGCCTCTATGGTATCCTCTACTTCAATCACATTTTTCAAATGATGGTTCTGCATGGAAACCTCTACCTGTTCTGCCTTTCCAAAAAAGTAGGTCAGCAGATCCAGGGTATGAATTGCCTGATTAATCAGAACACCCCCGCCTTCCGTACTCTTCTTCCCCCGCCAGCCGCTTTCCTCATAATATTCAGCCTGCCGATTCCATGTAAGAAATGCCCTTGCGCCTTTTGTATTTCCCAGAGTCCTGTTCTTTAAGTTATCATAAATTTTCTCCGTAGTTTTATTATAGCGGTTCTGGAAACAAATTCCAACTTCCTTTCCAGATTGTTTTTTTGCCTCTTTTAAAGAAAAAAATTCTTCTCTTGAAATAGCTGGGGGCTTTTCCATAAAAACATGAATTTTTCGTGCCAACGCTTCTTTTGCCATAGGCACATGAAGATAATGGGGTGTACAAATATGGAGTACGTCAATTTCTTCTGTGCTTAACATGTCAGAAAGAGAAGAGTAGCAGCCTGTGTTGTCTCCTCCATAAATCTTTGCGAATTTCAAGGCATTGTCCAGATTCTTATCCACAAATGCCTGTATCTGTACGTGTTTCATATTTTTCAGAACTTCTGCGTGAACCTTCCCAATATTACCACATCCCACAATTCCCGCACGAACCATATGTTTCCCCTTCTTTCCTATCCTTTTAATCCGGAAGTTGCGATTCCATCTACTAAATATCTCTGAAATACAAAGAAAATAATTACAATAGGCACTAGCGAAAGTGTTGCCATGGCAAACATCGCCCCATAATCAGAAGAAGCACCAGGGTCTGCAAACAATTTCAAGGCCAGTGAAACTGGATATTTTTCAGCATCATTAATATACAACAGGGCTGACATAAAATCGTCCCATCTCCACATAAAGGAGAAAATTCCGCCTGTAATAATTGCGGGTGTCATAAGAGGTAAAATAATTCTTCCGAAAATACTGTAATAAGAGCAGCCGTCAATTTTTGCCGCTTCATCTAAATCTCTCGGAATTCCATTGATAAAATTCATCATTAAATACACAAAGAAGCCCTGAATTGCAAAACAATACGGAACAATTAAAGGAAGGAAGCCGCCTACCCAGCCCAACTTCTGATACCACAGATACTGCGGCACCATAAGAATCTGCCCCGGCAGCATCATAGAGGCCAGCATTGCTCCAAACAGAAGTTTCTTTCC
>DXFK01000003.1 GCA_019114495.1 Candidatus Blautia stercoravium | reverse complement strand
AGTGTATTTTTGGAAAAAATTTAAAAAAATGAAATTATGTATTGACGAATAAAGGTATTCCTGTTAGTATATTAGCGTATGCCGCACAAAGAGGTATAAGTACCGTGTATACGGTCACCATATTTGGCGAGTAATGATAATAGGAGGTGCCATATGTACGCAATTATTGCAACAGGTGGTAAACAGTACAAAGTAGCCGAAGGCGATGTTATCAGAGTAGAAAAGCTTGGAGCAGAAGCTGGTGAAACTGTTACATTTGACCAGGTACTTGCTGTAAGCAACGACGGTTTAAAAGTTGGCGAAGACGTAGCTAACGCAAGTGTAACTGCATCTGTAGTTGAAAACGGTAAAGCGAAAAAAGTTATCGTTTACAAATATAAGAGAAAAACCGGATACCACAAGAAAAACGGTCATAGACAGCAGTTTACTAAAGTTAAAATTGAAAAAATCAATGCTTAATTCATTATGATTAAGGTGACGATTTATCAGAATTCAGAGCAGAAAATCTCAGGTTTTGCCATGCAGGGTCATGCAGGATATGCCGAATGCGGCAGTGATATTGTGTGTGCGGCTGTATCGGTGCTGGCACAGAATACGGTGAATTCTATTGAGCAGTTTACAGAAGACAGGTTTACTGTGGATGTAGATGAGCTGATGGGAGAGCTGGATTTCAAAATAGAGCCGGGATATTCCAAAGAGACGGCATTGCTGCTGGATTCGCTTATCCTTGGTTTACAGGGGATAGAAGAAGAATACATGGAGTATATCGATGTAATATTCGAGGAGGTGTAAAGACATGTTAAAAATGAACCTTCAGTTATTCGCTCATAAAAAAGGTGTTGGTTCTACAAAGAACGGACGTGACTCTGAGTCTAAAAGACTTGGTGCCAAAAGAGCTGACGGACAGTTTGTAAAAGCTGGAAACATCCTCTACAGACAGCGTGGAACAAAAATTCATCCAGGTGTAAATGTAGGCAGAGGCGGAGATGACACATTATTCGCATTAGTTGATGGTGTTGTTCGTTTCGAGAGAAAAGGCAGAGACAAAAAACAGGTTTCTATAGTTCCAGTAACTACTGAAGAGTAATTACGATAACAAGGCGGCTTCAAATCTTTCAGGGGTTTGAAGCCACTTTTTTTCAATAAAAGAAAGAGGTTATTATGTTTGCAGACAGAGCAAAAATATATATCCGCTCCGGAAAAGGCGGGGATGGACATGTTAGTTTCCGAAGAGAGCTGTATGTCCCAAACGGCGGTCCTGACGGCGGAGATGGCGGTAAGGGCGGAGATGTCATATTTGAAGTGGATAAAGGTCTGAATGCACTGACCGATTACCGTCATAAAAGTAAATATGCCGCGGGAAACGGTGAAGAAGGCGGCAAAAAAAGATGCCATGGGGCAAATGGAAAAGATATTGTTTTAAAAGTGCCGGAAGGAACCGTTATTAAAGAAGCAGTCAGCGGAAAAGTGATTGCGGATATGTCCGGGGGAAATACCAGACAGATAGTATTAAAAGGCGGCAGGGGCGGAAAAGGAAATCAGCACTATGCTACAGCGACTATGCAGGTTCCTAAATATGCACAGCCCGGTCAGCCGGCACAGGAACTGGAAGTGCAGTTGGAATTAAAAGTCATTGCCGATGTAGGACTTATCGGATTTCCAAACGTAGGGAAATCCACCCTGCTTTCCAGAGTCAGCAATGCCAGACCCCAGATTGCCAATTATCATTTCACAACCCTGAATCCTCATTTGGGTGTGGTGGATTTAGATGACTGCAACGGGTTTGTAATTGCAGATATTCCGGGACTGATTGAAGGCGCCTCAGAAGGTGTGGGCTTGGGACATCAGTTCCTGCGTCATATTGAAAGGACACGGGTTTTAATTCATCTGGTAGATGCAGCGTCCACAGAAGGCAGAGACCCCATTGAAGATATTTATAAAATTAATAAAGAACTGGAAGCTTATGACCCGGAACTTATGAAACGTCCGCAGGTCATTGCAGCAAATAAAATAGATGCCTTGTATGCAGGTGATGAAGACCCGGTGCAGAAGATTCGTGATGAATTTGAACCACAGGGAATGAAGGTTTTTGCAATTTCTGCGGTAAGCGGAAAAGGATTGAAAGAGCTTTTATACTATGTAAAACAGCTTTTGGATACAATAGATAAAGAGCCTGTAATTTTTGAGCAGGAGTTTTTCCCGGAAGATGCACTGATTACAGAAAATCTTCCATATACAGTAGCACAGGACGAGGAAGACGAGCATATTTTCATTATAGAAGGTCCAAAGATAGAAAAAATGCTGGGCTATACCAATCTGGATTCCGAGAAAGGGTTCCTGTTCTTCCAGAAATTCTTAAAAGAAAGCGGTATTCTGGAAGATTTGGAAAAAGCAGGTATCCAGGAAGGGGATACGGTTCGCATGTATGGCTTTGACTTTGATTATTATAAATAAGGAAAACAGGAGATAAAGCATGACAAGCAAACAAAGAGCATATTTAAAAGGGCTTGCAATGACTATGGAACCGATTTTTCAGATTGGAAAATCCAGTTTGACACCGGAAAATACAGCGGCCGTTGCAGAAGCCTTAGAGGCAAGAGAACTGATAAAAATCAGCGTTCTCCAGAACTGTATGGATGACCCAAAGGAAATTGCCGCAGTGCTTGCAGAGCGCACGCGTTCTCAGGTCGTACAGGTCATTGGCAAAAAAAT
>DXFK01000038.1 GCA_019114495.1 Candidatus Blautia stercoravium | reverse complement strand
GAAGAAGTATACATGGAAGTAGGTATTTTATCTATTCGGTTGAAAAAAACTATATTGAATGAATATGGAGTATCGGAAGAAGAAATTTTTGAAATAGCAGAAAAGAATATGCAGACTTTTCCAAAAACATGTTTAGATATAAAAAAACTGATAGGAGAGGAGAGTCGTTCCCATTCACCGGAAGAGTACCGATGAAGCCATGGGGGCAGATTGGGTTGTAGTAGCGTAGAAGTTCCTGTAATGGGAACGGAGCGAAGAACCCGAATTATCCGGCTTTAAGAATAAGTCAACTTTAGAAAGAAGGAGGAACTTATGCAAGAAGCAAAGCCATACAGTATTTCAAAGAAAGCAGTGATAGCAGCTTATCAAAGAGTGAAAGCGAACAAGGGAACCCATGGTGTGGATGAACAGTCCATAGAAGATTTTGAGAGGAAACTCAATAACAACCTCTACAAAATATGGAACAGGATGTCATCTGGCACTTATTTTCCCAAACCTGTAAAAGCGGTAGCAATACCAAAGAAGAATGGAGGAACCAGAATTCTGGGGATTCCGACAGTAGAGGACAGAATTGCCCAGATGGTGACTAAGCTGTACTTTGAACCATGCGTGGAGCCAATCTTTTATGAAGATTCCTATGGATACCGATCGAACAAGTCAGCCATACAGGCGCTTGAAGCCACAAGGACAAGATGTTGGAGAAAAGACTGGGTATTGGAGTTTGATATCCGGGGGTTGTTTGATAACATCAGACATGATTATCTCATGGAAATGGTAAAGAAATATACCAACGAGAAATGGATAATCCTATATATCCAGAGATGGCTGACGACACCGTTTCAAATGGAAGACGGGACGATTGTGGAAAGGAAATCCGGAACCCCGCAAGGAGGACTATGCTAAACTTTGCATAAACCGCCCTATGCAAAGAAAGTTACTATGCAAAGCAGACGTTGAAAGTACTGCATTTAGGCCATTTTTTCTTGCATTACTTTGCATAGTCTCCGAAGATATTTTTACGAGAGTAATTCTCAGAAATATCTTATTGGAGGTACTTTATGGATAAAAAATATTTACCCGACCTGATCTCTGAACTGGATCAGGAACTCCTGCGGCTTGGTTATACCGAAGGCAGCATGACCTTTTACCGCAGACGTTGGAACCAGCTGATGGCCTATGCGGAAGATCGTGGTGAATACCACTACACCGAACAGCTCGGCATGGACTTTGTCCGGGAATTCTTCGGTATCACCCAGGATGATTTCGCAAGAACAATGTCCCAGGCAGAGACGCAGGAATTACATGTCATCCGCGATAAAATAATTATCTACCTCCTACCCGATTAGAATCTCTCATAAAGCCAAGTCTGCTTTATTCATCCCAACCCTCATAAAATCGGATATTTACGGAAATATTTCTTACAATATCCCCTTCCTGTAAATCCATATCGCTTTCGTCTGATACAGAAGGGAGATTGCAGTCCTCTTCGGACAGTTCCAAGCTCAGCCAGTCGTACGCAGCTTCGTTGGCATTATCTACCGCGTCTTCCAAAGTATCGCCTTTGGCATAGCAGCATTCCAAATCCGGGAAGTGGCCTTCGTATGTTCCGTCTTCTGTTTTGCGGAAAACCGCAGGATATATAAATTTCATAGGGAAACTCCTTTCTGGGTATTCTGAATTTATAATATTTGCTTCTCTAGGGAGTATATAACAAAATTCTGGGAGGGACAAGTAAAATGTGGGGAACTCTTCTTTACACAACTCGGTATTTCGTGATAGTATGAATTGGAATCAGGAAAGTAAAGGAGGAATCCCTATATGGGTTCTTACGAAAGTTTTGCCAGGGTATATGATATGTTTATGGACAATATTCCCTATGAGGAATGGTGCAGTTACCTCATAAAGCTGCTGAAGGAATATGGCATAGAGGACGGTCTGGTTCTGGAACTGGGCTGCGGCACCGGAAATGTGACAGAACGGCTGTCCAATGCGGGATATGATATGATAGGTGTAGACAATTCCATGGACATGCTGGAAATTGCCATGGAAAAGAAAGAAGAGAACAAAAAGGACATTCTGTACCTTCTGCAGGATATGCGGGAGTTTGAACTTTACGGGACAGTTCGGGCCGTGGTGTCTATTTGTGACAGTATAAATTATATTACAGAGGAAGAAGACCTTTCAGAGGTGTTCCGTCTGGTGAATAATTATCTGGATCCTGGTGGAATCTTTATCTTTGATATGAATACAAAGTATAAATATGCGGAAATTCTGGGGGAAAATACAATAGCGGAGAACCGGGAGGACGCCAGCTTTATCTGGGATAACTATTATGATGAGGAAGAGCAGATAAATGAATATGATTTGACGCTGTTTATTCCGGAAGACTGTCAGGGTGAGGTGCTTTACCGGAAATATGAGGAAATCCATTACCAGAGAGCATACGAGCTGGAAACCGTGAAGCGGCTTCTTGAAGAAGCGGGTATGGAATTTCTTGCTGTGTATGACGCATTTACACAGGAAGAGCCAAAGGCGGACAGCCAGAGAGTTTACATGATAGCCAGAGAAAAAGGAAAATAAAACAGGGAGAGACAAAATGAGAGATTATATAGTAAGAGCAACTGCAGCAAACAGTCAGATACGTGCCTTTGCTGCAACAACCAGAGATTTAGTGGAATATGCCAGAGCAGCACATAACACAAGTCCGGTAGCTACAGCGGCGCTGGGACGTCTTTTGACAGGCGGTGCTATGATGGGCGTTATGATGAAGGGAGAGAAAGACCTTCTGACTTTGCAGGTAAAAGCAGGCGGCCCTTTAAACGGCATGACTGTTACTGCAGATTCCAAGGGAAACGTAAAGGGATATGTGGGAAATCCAAACGTGGTGCTGCATGCAAATGACAAAGGGAAATTAGACGTGGCAGGCGCTGTAGGCGTGGGATTTATGAATGTCATTAAGGATATGGGGCTGAAAGAGCCTTACATGGGACAGACCGTGCTGCAGACCAGTGAAATTGCAGAAGATTTGACGTATTACTTTGCCACCAGCGAGCAGGTGCCGTCTTCTGTGGGACTAGGTGTTTTGATGGAAAAGGATAATACGGTGAAACAGGCCGGGGGCTTTATCATTCAGCTTATGCCTTTTACAGAAGAATCAGTTATCAGCCAGTTGGAAGAGAATCTGAAAAACGTAACGTCTGTTACTGCGCTTCTGGAAGAGGGCCATACACCGGAAAGCCTTCTGGAGACCCTTTTAAAAGGTTTTGATATTGAATTTACAGAAAAAATTCCTACACAGTTTTACTGCAACTGTTCCAAAGAGCGGGTAGAGAGAGCTTTAATCAGTGTAGGCAAAAAGGACATTCAGGAGATGATTGACGACGGAAAAGAAATTGAAATGAATTGTCATTTCTGCAATAAAAATTATATTTTCACCGTTGACGAATTGAAAAAAATTCTGAAAGAATGTAAAAGATAAGGGCATAGAAGAATAGAAGTAAAAAAGTAGGAAAGGTTTGGTGCAAAATGAAAGACGGATTCATAAAAGTGGCAGCCGCAACACCGGATATTCAGGTGGCAGACTGTGTTCACAACACCCGGGAAATTGTAAAAAAAGCAAAAGAAATGAGCCGGGAGGGTGCCCGTATTCTGGTGTTCCCGGAACTTTGTATTACAGGGTATACCTGCCAGGATTTATTTCAGCAGGATACTCTTCTGGAATCTGCCAAAGAGCAGCTTTTAAAGGCAGCAGAAGAATTGAAAGAGGTTCCGGGATTGATTTTTGTGGGACTGCCTCTGGAATTTCATGGGAAACTGTACAATACCGCAGCGGTATTAAACGGCGGTGAAATTCTGGGAATTGTGCCAAAGCAGTATTTGCCCAATTATGGAGAATTCTATGAAGCCCGGCATTTTGTTTCCGGAGGAGAGATTTTGGACTATATTCCTATGGGAAAGGGAAAAGTTCCCTTCGGCAGCAGGCTGCTTTTTACCTGTGAGGAAATGCCGGGTCTTACGGTGGCAGCGGAAATCTGTGAGGATTTGTGGGCACCGTGTCCTCCAAGCGTAGGACATGCCATGGCCGGAGCCAATGTGGTGGTGAATCTGTCTGCCAGTGACGAAACTGTGGGGAAAACAGAATACCGGAGAAGTCTGGTAAAGGGACAGTCGGCAAGACTTTTGTGCGGTTACATTTATGCTGCAGCAGGAAGCGGCGAGTCCACCCAGGATTTGGTTTTCGGCGGACAGAATCTTATCTGTGAAAACGGCAGTCTTTTGGCAGAGGCACCGCTGTTTACCAACGATACGATTTATGGAATTCTGGATATTCAGAAGCTGAGAGGGGAGAGAAGGCGGATTTCCACCTGGCAGCAGGAAATGGACGGCTCTTATCTCAAGATTCCTTTCCACCTTCCGAAAGCGGAAACACTGCTTACTAACTGCTTTGAGCAGAATCCTTTTGTACCGGGAAATCTGGAAAAGAGAGCGGAAAGGTGCAATGAAATTTTGAATATTCAGGCTATGGGACTGAGAAAGAGAATGGAACATACCCACTGCAAAACTGCGGTTTTGGGAATTTCCGGCGGCCTGGATTCTACCCTGGCCCTTCTGGTGACAGCCAGAGCCATGGATTTGCTGGGCATGGACAGAAAGCAGATTGTGGCCGTTACCATGCCCTGCTTTGGAACTACGGACAGAACTTATACCAATGCTTGCGAACTGACCAGACGTCTGGGGGCGGAACTTCTGGAAGTGGACATTAAAAAGGCAGTTCTGCAGCATTTTGAAGATATTGGACAGGACCCACAGGTGCATGACGTGACTTTTGAAAATGCACAGGCCAGAGAGCGGACACAGGTGATTATGGATATTGCCAACCAGCGGGGCGGTATGGTTATCGGTACCGGAGATTTGTCAGAACTGGCTCTTGGCTGGGCAACGTATAACGGGGATCACATGTCCATGTATGGAGTCAATGGTTCGGTGCCGAAAACTCTGGTGCGTTATCTGGTGCGCTATTATGCGGAAACCTGTGGGGAAGAAAAGCTGGCGCAAATCCTTATGGACGTGCTGGATACTCCGGTAAGCCCGGAACTTCTGCCCCCTGAGGACGGTGTGATTTCCCAGAAAACAGAAGATTTGGTAGGACCGTATGAACTGCATGACTTTTTCCTCTATTATATGCTGCGGTTCCATTTTTCACCGTCCAAGATTTACAGAATGGCAAAAGTGACTTTTGAAGGAACGTATGACGGGGAAACGATTTTAAAATGGCTGAAGAAGTTTTACTGGAGATTTTTCTCTCAGCAGTTTAAGCGTTCCTGTCTTCCGGATGGACCGAAAGTGGGCAGCGTGGCTGTGTCGCCCCGCGGGGATCTGCGTATGCCAAGCGATGCTTGCGTGACAGTGTGGATGAATGAGATAGAAAAGTTATAAGAAAGTATTTGGTGGGATTTTACGGGAGGTTTTCTAAAGATGATGGCACAGATGGATGCCATCCGCGAAGGATGGGGGATGAAATACCCCCAGGAAAGATAGAAAGATACCAGGAATTATGCGATTACAGTAAAAGAAAAACTGCCCCATAAAGTCTGCGGAACACTTACAATTTCCGCAGCTGCTTTATGGGGCGGCTTTTTTATTTTCGCGCTTTTTCAAGCGCCTTCTCAATGGCATCTAACAACATCATGGAGGTATATTTGTTTTCCTCCGAATAGGTGATGTTTTCCGTGGACTGTGTCTGGCAAATCTGTTCAGAAAGCGCGTCCAGAGCCGGCTGCATCAGGGGATACATAGCAGTGGTGGTTTCGCTTAGATTTACAAGAGAAATGGCATTGATGTGATTTTCGTCTACCGTAACCTCCACATCAAAGGTATTGTCATTGAGTGTAATGGGACTTGCATAGACACCGGCGTGATAGACTGCTTTGGCACTGGCGGTATCTGTATCCCCGCTTTTCCCGAACATCATAAAGAGTACCACAGCCAGTACAATAGCCAGTACCACAAAAATACCCGTATAAATGACTTCTTTCATATGTAACACAACAATTTTGGTTTTTGAGCTCATGGCTGCACCTCCTGCATTCCTTTTTATAACATATTACCGGGTAAGGAAAAATATGCCTGTGTATTTGTACATCTACATTTAACAATACACGGATTGGCATTTAAAATGGGGTATGATATTATGAAAAGGAACAGAAATGCAAAGGAGAGATTCCATGAAAAAATTTGTCAGTGAAGTATTTGCCAGAAATATACAGGAATGGATTCCCATACCCAGATGCAGGCAGGGAGAGAAAATCTTTCACTATACGGATTTGAGAGCTTTAAAAGGCATGGTTACAGAACAGTCTTTCTGGGTGACGAAAAGCGATTTTCTCAATGACAAATACGAATTTCGATATGCATATAAAGTTATCCGCAAAGTCTGCGAAAAGATGATTCCGGGGGAAGAAAACCGCCATCTGGTCATCAGCGGTCTGAAACATCAGCTGGAGATGATTGACAATGTAATGGAGAACCGGGTACTCTCCGGTTGGTATGTGCTGTCGTTTTCCAGACAGAGGGACAGTCTGCTGCTGTGGACGGAATTCGGCAAATCCCAGGGGTACTGTCTGGAATTTGAGTACAGTTCCCTTGCAGACAGCCTGGAAAGCGGTATTATGCTGGACGGTTATGTAATCTATGAGAAGGAACAGCAGAAAAAACTCATTGAGGCAACCATAAACCATCTGCTGGGAGAGAAAGGAAGAAGCAGTCTGAAGGAAAAACTGCTTTCTGAGGGTAAAAAAGTGACAGAGGAGGAATTGTACCCGTTTCTTATGGAATTTGCGGTGTGCAGTTTTGTGTATTCTATGTTTTTCAAGAAGGAATGTTTCCGGGAGGAAAAGGAATACCGTTTTGTATTCTGGGCGTTTCATGAGGAAGAAGAGGGCAGCGGGATGGCCCTGACCCCTATGCATTTCAGGGAAAAGAATCAGACTTTGATTCCTTATATTGAGGTCCGGTATCAGCAGGAAGGAGAAAGTCCTATTTGCGCTATTACCGTGGGACCTAAAAATAACAGCGATTTGGCAGTGCGGGGAATTCAGTATTTTCTGCGGAATGAAAAAATCGACATTCCGGTGTATGAGTCTAAAATACCCCTGCGTTATTAAGTCGGGAAAATGAGAAAGAAACAGGAGAACAGATGATGCGTTATAAATTATTGGTCTTAGATATAGATGGAACCGTGACAAATTCCAAAAAAGAGGTCACAGAGAAGACGAGAAAGGCGATTATTGAGCTGCAGGAAAGCGGGATTCCCGTGGCGATTGCTTCCGGCCGTCCGCCCCAGGGTGTGTACAAGGTGGCAAAGACGCTGGAACTGGACCGTTTCGGCAGTTATATTCTGCCTTTTAACGGCGCGAGAATTTTAAACTTCCAGACCAGGGAATGTGTGTATGAGAAAACCCTTCCTCTGCACCTTCCTGCAAGGCTCTGGAAAGACGCCCTGGAGAATGGAGTCGGTATCATTACTTACGAAAAAGACGAGATTCTTTCCGGAACAGAGCCGGATAAATACATGGAAATCGAGGCGAAAATCAATCAGCTTCCCATTGTATATAAAAAGGACTTTGGGACTTATGTAAACTTTCCGGTGAATAAATGTCTGATGACCGGAGCACCTCAGAATCTGGAGGCTCTTGAGCCTATGATGGCCCGGAAATATTACCATGAGGCCCAGGTATTTCGGTCAGAGCCTTTCTTTTTGGAAGTGACGCCGAAAAATGTGGACAAGGCATACTGTCTGCACCATCTTCTGGAAATTCTGGGAATTAAACGGGAGGAAATGGTGTGCTGCGGCGATGGCTTTAACGATGTGTCCATGATTCAGTATGCCGGTCTTGGTGTGGCTATGGCTAATGCTCAGGAGCGTGTGAAGGAAGTGGCGGATTATATTACCCGGTATGACAATGACCATGACGGCATTGCAGAGGTAATCGAAAAATTCTTTTAAGTTCCCAGTTTTCTGAAAGGAGGAACGTATGGCATTACAGTTTATTTTCGGCCCTTCGGGAGCTGGAAAATCCCATTATATTTACAGCAAAATTATACAGGAATCCATGGAACATCCGAGCCGTTCGTATCTGGTGCTGGTGCCGGAGCAGTTTACCATGCAGACCCAGAAAGAACTGGTAGAAATGCACCCCCGAAAAGGCATTATGAATATAGATGTCTTAAGTTTTGAACGGCTGGCTTTCCGTGTGCTGGAGGAAGTGGGGGAGAACCAGAGCGAGCTGCTGGAAGAAACGGGAAAGAGTATGGTGCTGCGAAGAGTGGCGCAGGAGAAGAAAAAGGAACTGAAGGTTCTGGGCAGCAAAATGGACAAACAGGGGTATGTATCTCAGATGAAGAGTATGGTGTCCGAGCTGCGGCAGTATGAAATAGGGACCTCTGATTTGGAGGAAATTCTGGAGGATTTAAAGAACCGCCCGGAGCTGTATTACAAATTAAAGGATATGCAGGTGCTGTATCAAGGCTTTTTTGAATATCTGGAAGGCAACTTCATTACCCAGGAGGAAGTCTTGGACGTACTGGGGCGGGTGGCAGACAAGTCGCGGAAATTAAAGGACAGTGTGCTGGTACTGGACGGTTACACCGGATTTACCCCCATACAGATACAGCTTCTGGAGAAACTGCTGGAAATCAGCAGTCAGATTTATGTCACCGTAACCATGGGAAGAGGGGAAGACCCTTATCATCCCGGCAGCCCTCATCAGCTTTTCTACCTCAGCAAACAGACGGTTGGAAGATTATGTAAACTTGCTTCAGAGAAAAAAATCCACTGGGAAGAGCAGTGGGTACCCCTAAAAGGGGCGCCGTATCAGGGGAGATTTAAAAAAAATCCGCCTCTGGATTTTCTGGAACGGAATCTTTTCCGTTATCGCAGAGCGCCTTATGATAAAAAACAAAATACTGTGCATATCCGGGAATCCTTGAATCCGACACAGGAAATGGAGGAAACCGCAGGCATTATCCGGGGGCTGGTGCGGAAAAAAGGTTATCGTTACCGGGATTTTGCTGTGATAACCGGAGACATGGAGGTTTATGCCCCTGCAGCAGCCAGAGCTTTTGAGAAATACCACATTCCCTGTTTTCTGGACCAGAAGCATTCCGTGTTTCTGAATCCTTTTGTGGAATATATTCGTGCTGCCGTAGACTTGGTAATCGAGCAGTTCAGCTATGAAAGCGTGTTCCGCCTGCTGCGCTGCGGGCTTACGGACATTACCGAGGAAGAGACAGATCGGCTGGAAAATTATGTGGTAGCTATGGGCATCCGGGGCTTTGCAGCCTGGAACCGGGAGTGGGTGCGCACCTATCGTGGACAGAATCCGGAAGAATGTGTATTACTCAATGAAATTCGTACCCGTCTTGTGGATATGTGGGAACCTTTTTATACGAAAATGCGGGAAATGGGTGCTGACATTACAGACTATGCAAGGGCTTTGTATGAATATATCTGCAGTAACCATATTCAGGAGAAAATGCAGGCATATGCGGAAAAATTCCGGCAGGAGGAAAATCTGTCCATGGTGAAGGAATACAGTCAGATTTATGAGATTGTCATGGATTTGCTGGACAAGCTGGTAGAAATCCTGGGAGAAAAAAAGGTGCGGCTGCGGGAGTTTAAGGAGATTCTGGACGCCGGGCTTTTGGAGGCCAAGGTGGGAATTGTGCCTCCTACTTCGGACCAGGTGCTGGTGGGGGATATGGAGCGAACCCGTTTAAAGGATATTAAGGTATTGTTCTTTGCTGGGGTCAATGAAGGGAAAATTCCCAAGGAGGCTCAGGCAGGAAAAATTCTTTCCGATTTGAACCGGGAGGAAATGCGGGAATCTTTGGAACGGAGGGGATTGTCCCTAGCGCCTACGGCAAAGGAAAGCCTGTATACCCAGAAGTTTTATCTGTATCTGAATCTGACGAAACCCAGTGAGCAGGTGTATCTGTCTTACAGCCGTTTAAGCAGCAGCGGGGAAGCCCTGTCTCCTTCTTTTCTGATTTCCCAGATAGAGGGCTTGTTTCAGGATTCCAGAGAGAACGAGGAGATTCCTTTGTACAGAGAAAGTGTGGCAGGGGCTTTGGAAAAGCTGTCGGGAGAACTGCACAGTGTTCAGAAGGAGTCTCCGGTTTTTGAAGAACTGATGAACTGGTTCTGCAGCCGCAAGGAATGGGAAGCGGTGGTGGAGAATATGATTCAAGGGGCTTTTTATGCCAATCCTCAGGACGGTATCAGTCGGGGTACAGCTCATGCGCTTTACGGCACAGAACTGGAAAACAGCGCGACCAGGCTGGAAGAGTTTGCCAAATGTGCCTGCGCCCATTTCCTGTCTTATGGCCTTGCCTTAAGGGAACGGGTGCGGTATGAGTTCAGCATGGCAGATTTGGGAACTCTACTGCACAACAGCCTGGATTTGTTTGCCAAAAAAGTGCGGGAACAGGGCATGAAATGGGTGGATTTAGAAGACGAACCAAGAGACGCTCTGGCAGAAGCCTGTGTAGATGAGGTGGTGGAAAAATCAGGAGAAACCATTCTCTTAAGCAGTGCCAGAAATGCTTATACGGTGAACCGGGCCAAGCGCATGGTGAAGCGCAGTGTCTGGGCGCTGCAGTGGCAATTAAAGCAGGGGGATTTTTATCCGGCTCTCACGGAATGGGCTTTTGGGCCTGCGGATAAGATAGACAGCCTGCATTTTTCTCTGGGAGAAGGAGAAGAATTACAGCTGCGGGGACGGATTGACCGGGTGGATGTGTGCCGTGGAGAAGAGAACCGGCTCTATGTAAAAGTCATTGATTATAAATCCGGGGCTACCAAGCTGGATTTACTGAAAGTCTATTATGGTTTGCAGCTGCAGCTTGCCCTGTATCTTGGAGCAGCCATGGAACTGGAAGCCAAGCGGTTTCCGCAAAATCAGGTAAAGCCCGCAGGTATCTTTTATTACAACGTGAAAGACCCGGTGTTAAACCAGGAGGATGTAAAAGACCCCGAACACCCGGAAATGGATATCCTGAAAAAGCTGAAAATGGACGGACTGGCAGGGGCAGAGCCGGAAATTCTGGAAAAACTGGACCGGAACCTGGCAGCGGCGACAAGTGTGGAGTCTCTGGCCGTGCCCGTCAAATACACGGCAAAAGGAGGATTTGCCAGCAATTCCAAGGTGGCAAGCCAGGAACAGTTTGGGGATATGATGCGGTATGTAAACTGCAAGGCAAAGGAAATCGGCGGGAAAATTCTGGGTGGAAATACAGAGGTGAATCCTTTTGAGCAGCAGAAGGAAAACGCCTGCGCTTACTGCCCGTACCGTAGTGTGTGCGGATTTGATGAAAAGATTCCCGGCTACCGCTACCGGAGACTGGTTCCTTATAAAACAGAGGAAATCTGGGAGAAAATGAAAGAATACCGGGAGAATCAGGAGAAAGGAGAGGTTTAAGCATGGGCGTTTCATGGACAAAGGAGCAGCAGAAGGTCATTGATACCCGAAACTGCAACATTCTGGTCAGCGCGGCGGCAGGGAGTGGAAAGACAGCGGTTCTGGTGGAGCGTATTATCCAGAGAATCACCGATAAACACCAGCCAATAGACATTGACCGTCTGCTGATTGTAACCTTTACCAGGGCTGCCGCCGGGGAAATGAAGGAACGCATTCGGGCGGCCATTGAAAAGAGGCTGGAGGAGGATGGGGACAACGAACATCTGCAAAGACAGAGCACCTTGGTACATCATGCTCAGATTACCACCATCGACAGTTTTTGTTCTTATGTGGTGAAGAATTATTTTCATCTCATTGATTTAGACCCTTCCTTTCGCATGGGAGACGAGGGAGAAATGCGGCTTTTGCAGGCAGACGTGGCAGATAAAGTCATGGAAGAGGCGTACAGTGCGCCGGAGAATGAGAAATTCTGTTCTTTTGCAGACAATTTCTCTTCCGGGAAAACAGATGAGAAAATACCGGAAATGATACGAAAGCTCTACGGTTTTTCCATGAGCTACCCCTATCCCGAGGAATGGCTGAACTCCTGCAGAGAGGCCTATGACATAGAAACTGTAGAGGAACTGGAAAAAGCCCCCTGGATGAAGGCGGTGAAGGAAGAGATCCGCAAGCAGATACAGGAGGCAGTGAAACTTCTCACAGAGGCAGGAAACCTTGCGGGAGAACCGGACGGTCCGGGCTTTTATCTGGGTCTTTTGGAACAGGAAAAAGCGGCGGCAGAGAACATGGAGCAGGCGGAGACTTTCGCAGAATACAAAGCGCTTTTTGATACCCTGGAATTTAAACGCCTTCCGGCAGGGAAAAAGGCAGAGAAGGAACTGGTATCGGAAAGTGTGCAGGAGTTGGTGAAAAATCTGCGGAATCAGGCAAAGGATTTACTGAAAGAAATCCAGAACCGGTATTTTTCGGAAAGCCTGGAAGAAATTCTGGAACATCTGCAAAAGGCAGGAGAGCCGGTGGGCGTTCTGGTGGATTTGACCCTGCACTTTATGGAGTGCTACCGGGAGAAAAAGAAGGAAAAGAACATTCTGGATTTTGCGGATTTGGAGCACTATGCCCTGGAAATTCTGGTACATCACACGCCGGAAGGAGATGAGCGAACCGACGCGGCCAAAGAGTTGTCACGGCAGTTTGCGGAGATTATGATTGACGAGTATCAGGACAGTAATCTGGTGCAGGAAAAATTGCTGACCTCTGTGTCCCAAGTGGAGGACGGCATTTATAATATTTTCATGGTGGGAGATGTGAAGCAGAGTATTTACCGTTTCCGTCTGGCCAGGCCGGATTTGTTTATGGTGAAATTCCGCACCTATCCTCTTACGGAAGGGGAAAAC
Source organism: Candidatus Blautia stercoravium (assembly GCA_019114495.1). Taxonomy (GTDB): domain Bacteria; phylum Bacillota; class Clostridia; order Lachnospirales; family Lachnospiraceae; genus Blautia; species Blautia stercoravium. Next base: position 54,503 of record DXFK01000038.1, on the reverse strand, counting down.
CGTCTTCGCATTGATTTGCACAAAAACTTTCGAAGCAGAAAGGAAGTGCTGGACAGCGTCAACTATCTCTTTTATCAGATTATGGGAGAAGACCTGGGCGGCGTGGAATATGACAGGGATGCGGCGTTGTATGCGGGGCGGGTTTTTCCGCCGAAAACGGAAGCAAAAGTAACAGAAGAGAATACGAAAACGGCAGTTTTGGAAAAGGTGCAGCCAGCAGCGGAGGTACTGCTTCTGGAGGAAGACGACCCGGTGTGGAAAGACAGCGAAAACCCGGAGAGCATCCGGGAAACCGAGGCCCGCATGATTGCAATGCGGATTCGGGAGCTTATGGAGACAGAGCAGGTTCTGGACAAGAAAACGGAAACCTACCGTCCGGTGCGCTATTCGGATTTTACCATTTTGCTGCGTACCATGTCGGGCTGGGCAGAGACCTTTAAGAAAATTTTAAATTCCTGCGGAATTCCCGCCAGCGTTACCACAAAGACCGGGTACTTTTCCGCACCTGAGGTCACCAGTGTACTGGATTACCTGCAGATTCTGGATAACCCGCTGCAGGATATTCCCCTTGCCGGGGCTTTAAGGTCCATGCCCCAACAGTTCAGCTTTGAAGAATTGGCGGAAATTAAAATTCTGGGAAAAGAGGCGGAAAAGCCCGCGCTTTATGAAGCCCTACTTCTGGCAGAGCAGCAGGACAGTCCTCTGGGGGAAAAGACCCGTGGTTTTCTTAAGATTTACCGGAAACTGCGGAGCAAAGTGCCCTATACCCCTATGCATGAACTGATTTGGGATTTCTTTGATGAAACGGGCTTTCTGCTCTATCAGCAGGCCTTTGTGTCCGGGGAACAGAAGAAGGCCAACCTACTGATGCTGGCGGAGAAGGCCAGAGATTACGAAAGCACCAGTTACCGTGGGCTGTTTAACTTTATCCGTTATATTGAAAATTTGAAAAAATATCAGGTGGATTTTGGGGAAGCCAATATTCTTTCTGATAAAGAGGATACCGTGCGGATTATGAGTATTCACGGCAGCAAAGGACTGGAATTTCCCATTGTTTTTGTGGCAGGCATGGGAAAAAGTATCAATATGCAGGATGCCAGAGAAAGTATGGTTATGCATCCGGATCTGGGTATCGGCGCCCCTGCTATGGACGAAAAGCTGCGGATTCGTACCAGAACCATTCTGCAAAGAGCTGTACAGCAGGAAATTCAGGCAGAGAGTCTGGGAGAAGAACTGCGGATTCTCTATGTGGCCCTTACCAGAGCCAAGGAAAAGCTGATTCTTACGGGAACGGTTTTAAAGCTGCAGGAAAAGTTAGCTGGATTCGAGATGGTGAAGCGGCAGATTGAAGAGAGGCTTTCTTATGATATGCGTACCAGAGGGAAAAGCTACATGGATTGGATTTTACAGGCGCTGGCCCGTCACAGAGCCATGAAACCCCTGTATGCGGAATACGAACTTCCCGTATATCCGCTGAACCCCTTGTATGAAGGGGAAGGAGATTTTCTTATCCGTAAAGTTTATCCCCTGGAATTAGTCATGGAAGAAACCCAGCTGCGCATGGAAGAGGAACAGGAGAAAGCGCGGCTGTTGTCCTGGGACTGCGGACAGGTTTACGATGAAAATCTGAAACAGGAATTGGAAGACAGTTTTTCTTATGTGTATCCCTACGAAGCCCAGGCGCTGATTCCCTCCAAACTCACAGTTTCTGAAGTAAAGCGTATGCAGGAGCCGGCACAGGAGGAAAGCCATGTGCTGTATGAGGAAAAACCTGTAGAGACTTATGTGCCTGCCTTTATGCGGGAGAAGGAAGAAACACTCCAGGGGGCTGCCAGAGGAACTATTTACCACCGGGTTCTGGAAAATCTGGATTATGGAAAAGCAGAGGACTTAGAGCAGATAAAGGCACAGATCAAAGAGTTCGTGCAGCAGGGAAAACTGACAAAAAATATGGAAAAAGCAGTGCGGGTTCAGGATATTTACCGTTTTGCCCAAAGCGCATTGGGGCAGCGGATGAAAGCAGCGATGGGGAAGGGAAAACTCTATCGGGAGCAGCCCTTTGTCATGGAGGTGTCTGCCAATCAGGTGAAGCCTGAATATGACCCACAGGAACAAGTGCTCATTCAGGGAATTATGGACGCGTATTTCGAGGAAAACGGGGCGCTGGTGCTGGTGGATTACAAAACCGACAAGGTATATGGAAAGAATCCGGCTTCTCTGGTAAAGAAATATCAGGTACAGTTGGAATATTATGCAGAAGCGCTGGAACGGCTCACCGGAAAAACAGTAAAGGAGAAATATATTTATTCCATTGACCTGGGAGAAGCGGTCCTGATATAAAAATTTTGGTATATAGATTAAACGAAAAAGAGGCTATCCCATGGGACAGTCTCTTTTCTGTAAATGCTTTTAGTTTGCCGCAGAGGATTCCGATTTGGTATCTGCAGCCGTCCCAAAAGTAATTTCCGGCTTTGCATCTTCTTGGCTCCACATGGAATTTACCAGTTCCGTAATCACGGTTTTCGCCCGTTCTTCTGCGGTGGTGAGCAAATCTGTTTTTTCTGCCTGCTTGGTTACGTCATCTTTGGCATACTGCAGAGCCTCTACTGTATCCTGTCGGTTCTGGAAATTAAAAAGTGCAAATTTTTCATCATAAAATTCCAGGCTGTCCGGGTCAATAGTAATGTCCTGTATTTCTGCTTTGGGAAGGGTTACTGATACTTTGTTTCCTTTTATATCCACCTGTACCTGTCCTAAATCCACACCGGCCTTTACATTGGCATCGTAAATCATGGTAAATTCTTTCTTGGTGAGAAAGGTAATTTCTCCCTGGCTGTACCGCACCAGTCCCCGGTAGGCAAGCTCTGCGGTGGAAAGCTGGGAGAGTTCTGAAATCTGTGCGGTAATAGCAGAAGTGTTCAGCTCCGGCTTCTTACTGGATTCCCAATATCTTCCGGCAATAATTCCCAAAATCAGAATGGCAGCAGTGGACAGAATGGCAAATATTTTTCCAAATTGTTTTTTCATGTATTCCTCCTGTGTCGAAAATCCTCGAAATTTGCGAAACGTGTCTCTATACGAGTATAAAGGTTTGCAGAGAGAAAGAAAAGAAAAATCTTTAAAATTTCTTTTGTTTTTCTTCAATAAAATGTTATTGACAATATTATATTATATACCGTATAGTATTAAATATAAAATAGTATTACTTAAGAAACAATATTATGGAGACAAAAGGAAGCGAGGTGGACATATGGTTTTTAATACAGGAGCAGCGCTTTTGGACGCCATTGTGCTGGCCGTTGTATCCAATGAAAACGAGGGTACTTATGGGTATAAAATTACCCAGGATGTGCGTCAGGTGCTGGAGGTTTCGGAATCCACGCTCTATCCTGTTCTGCGAAGACTTTTAAAAGACCAGTGTTTGGAAACTTATGACAGAGAATACGGCGGAAGAAACCGGCGATATTATAAGGTGACAGAGAAAGGAATGGTGCAGTTGAATCTGTACCGGGCAGAATGGAAAAGCTACTCAACGAAAATCAGTGAATTGTTCGAGGGAGGGATTCAGGCATGAACAGAAAAGAATTTTTGGCGCAGCTTTCGCGGCTGCTTTGGGATATACCGGAAGCAGACAGAAAAGACGCTCTGGAATATTATGAAAACTATTTTGAGGATGCAGGGGAAGAAAATGAATCTGCTGTCATACAGGAACTGGGAAGTCCGGGGAAGGTAGCAGCCATTATCAAAGCCGACTTGGAAGAGGGGCAGAATGAGTATGGGGCATACACAGAGACCGGATACCGGGATGAACGGTTTGAAGAACGGAATATGCCTAAGCGGCAGGAGGCAGAGGCTTCATCCGATTCCCAAAATCATGAGGAAGACCGTCAGGAAAAGAATAACTGGGACGGAAGACGTTATCACGGAGAGAAAAATGGGGGAAGTACAGCTTATGAGGGACCGTATCGAACATATGCGGGAACTGCACAGAGAAAACAGCCAAGGGGCGGACTTTCCTGGCCGCTGCTATTGGTATTGGTGATTCTTACTTCTCCTTTGTGGGCCGGATTTGGGCTTGGACTGCTGGGTGTACTTCTGGGACTTTTCGGCGCCTGCATTGGAATTCTGGCAACTTTGCTTTTTGGCGGGCTGGGATTGGTAGTTGGCGGTGTTGTGCTTCTGGTCAATGCATTTATTTTTCAGCTGGGAACTCCGGCTACTGCTGTAGTTACCGCAGGAGCAGCTCTTATGATGACGGCGCTGGGACTGCTTTTGACTCTGGGATTTTTCCTGCTGGTGATAAAAGTTTTTCCGCCCTGTTTCCGATGGTGCATCGATTTAATTCAGAGAATTCTTCACAGAGGACATACAGGAGGTGACCGGACATGAAGAAGCTTACAAAAATTGTTTTGATTTCAACACTGTGCTTGGGGCTTTTGGGAGGTATTCTTTTCGGCGCAGGCGTGGCGGCAGGAGGAACCATTGATTTGGTTTATGAAGGAAATCATCTGGTAAACACCCGGTTGTTTCGGATGATAATCCACAAGCTGCAGAAGCATGAACACAGATATGAAGACTGGGAAGATAAATGGGAGAGTAAATGGGACGAAGGCCTGTGGGATATTGATACGATTGATGACAGCAGTACACCGGGAAACTTGGAATATTCCCAGACAGAGGTAGAGCGTCTTTTGCTGGTAGTGGATACAGGAATTGCAGAAATCCGTACAACCACGGGAAATAATATTCGGATTCTGGGAGTACGGGAAGACGATACGGTAAGCCGCAGCTTCGATAATAAGGAACTGTATATAGAAGCGGAAGGAGACCATGACAGTGAAAAGACAAAACTTGTGATAGAAGTACCGGAAAATAAAAAATTCAAACACCTGGAGCTGATTTCCGATACGGCTCAGATAAAAACAGTGGGAAAACTGCGGACAGATAAGGCTTACCTGGAAACAGATACGGGAAGTGTGCAGGCAGAGTATCTGGAATGTCAAACAGGAAAAATGGAGTGTTCTACCGGAAATCTCCAGGTGAAATGTGCCGGAAAATTAAACGATTATACAGTTTCTGCAGAAAGCGACAGCGGAAATCTGGTCCTGGATGGAAAGAATTATGCCGGTTACCAGGAAGGCGTTTTCGGAAATGCAGACAGTAAAAAGACCATAGATGTGTCAAATGATATGGGAAATATGGAAATCGAGTTTGAAAGTAAATAAAAAATAGAAGTATGGAAAGGAGTTATCATATGTCTGATAAAAGATTGTATCGTTCTTCTGTAAATTATATGCTGGCAGGGGTCTGCGGAGGAATTGCAGAATATTTTAATATTGACCCTACCTTGATAAGGCTGGCATGGATTATATTAACCTGTATGAGCTGCGGCACAGGAATTGTGGCTTATATCATTGCCGCCATTGTAATTCCAAAATAAAATTTGTAAACGGTATAAAGTGAAAAAAAAAGGCCATACTCCAGTTAGAAAGGAGTGTGGCTTTTTTATGGCAAAGAAAAAAGAAGAAAAAATTGATTTAAATAATATTCCGGAAGAGGAAAAAATAAAATATGAAATTGCCGGAGAACTGGGACTTTTGGACCGGGTGGCTGCAAATGGCTGGAAAAGCCTGTCTGCAAAGGAAACGGGACGTATCGGCGGGCTTATGACAAAACGCCGAAGAGAACAGAAAAAAACAGAAGAAAATTAGGAAAAGTGCTTGACGTGGCTTGAAGGCAATGGTATTATAGTTAATGTATAATTCCATAAACCTATTAAGTGCACCGTGTTGACCGCACAACACTGGTGAAAAGGGAATCAGGTGTGAGTCCTGAGCGATCCGGTCACTGTATTTGGGGAGTGATGCCGCAGAAGTCCATTGTACGAAGCAGTACGAGAAGGAGCGGCAAAGCAATGAGCCATGAGTCAGGAAACCTGCTTAGTAGTAGTAAGGTGATAACTTCCGTGCAAAGTTTGAAATCCCTCACACTGTTTACAGACAGTTGACGAGTCCGCTTTCACGAGGAAGGTGGATTTTTTTATGGAATTGCCGAAAGGTGAACCTGAACTTATAGAATTATGCATTGATTAAATGGCAGGTGGTATATTCCCTGATTCTATGTTTCCTGTTTGGCTGTTTACAGGTTTTGTTTTCCCGCAACAAACAAAACCGCGCATCCTCCGCAGAGAACAGGAAAGCTTCGTGACCGGAATCAGGGAGTGTCCATCAAAAGGTCCCGAAAAAGAAAGACAAAATAGCTGAACAGAGCCGTCACGGAGTTTTGAAATAGATTTGCAGGCAATGTTTCTGTACAGAAAAACAGTTAACACATCAAAAGGATTTCTACATAGCGTCTTATCCGCAGTTTAGCGGGAAATTTCAAGTTATAGTATTCATGGAAAAAAGATATAAAAAGGAAAATGGGAAAGAGCGTTGTCTGACAGATATTTTTCTGTACAACATATCTAAAACATACCCTAAAGGAAAGCTGGAAGCGGAGTTCCTATTGGAACCCCACTTCCAGCATAACCGGCTGATGGTCTGTGTAGGCAAAATCTGTATTGATAACAGAAACATCAGAAACTTTCAGATTGTCTGATACAATAAAGCCGTCCAGAACATATACCTGGGAGGTCTCGTAAGAACCTGTATACGGGGCATTTAGCAGACGGCAGGTTGGATAGCTGTCATCTGCGGCAAAGGAGAAATGCTCTGGCAGGTCTTCCTGTCCGATCGTGCCGGGAACCCAGCCATTGGTGTCGTGAATGGGGTAGGTGTCCATGCCTTCAAAGGTCTGGTTAAAATCCCCCCCTGCGATGACATAATTGCCAGCTGCGTATTCCTGGGAAAGTTTTTCTGCCAGCACCTTGCTCTGAGCAGCCTTGCCCTCTCCGCTGTCATAGGCTTCCAGATGGAAATTAATCAGAACCAGCTCTGCGTCCGTGCCCTTTAAGGGAATACGGGTTTCCAGCATGCAGCGTTTCAGATTGCAGGTTTTTACGGGCCAGGAAAAAGATTCCGGCAGAGAAATTCTGGAAGCAGAAGAGGTATGTAAATCCGTAAGCGTCAAAATCCCACTGGTTACCTTCCCAATGGGCGGCAGGGGATAGGGAACAAAGTCGCATTTGAAGTTGCAGGCAAATACTCCATCCATGTTCAGAATACTTTCATAATATTGTTCTTCGTTCAGATGATAGGAGCGTTTGGAATCGGTATCCACTTCCTGGAGAAAATAAGCATCTGCGGAATTACTGGAAAGAATTTTCCCAATACCCTTTAAATTGGTTTCTACCTGCTGCTGGCTGTCCGGCTGTACCCCCGAGCCGCCGTCCATAAAGAAATCCTGGGTTTTGTCAAGACCTGCATATCCGGTGTTGAAAGTCATAACCCGGAAGGTATCCTCAGTAGAAATGGTTCGCACACCGGATGGGGGTGTGAGTGTTTCCACTGCTTTGGGCCGGTATTCCCGGACGGTGAGCCAGATAATTCCGGCAATCAGCACAATGACTGCGAAGAGGAGCAGAAGCATCACTCCTTTCAGAACTTTTTTTGTTATATGCATATGGTTACCTCCTGAACAATGTAAAAAAATTTACATATATTTTACATTTGTCCTCCCATTGTATCATAATGAGCAGGGCTTGAACACCCAAAGCGAGGAAGATTAGAAAGATTTTAGAATTTCCCGTCTTGACAAAGCCGGGCTTTGTGCTTATGATATTTTTCAGAAAAAGGTGATGAGAAAGAGGAGTACGTCTTGGAAACCGGCAGAGAGGACAATTCACCGGCTGAAAGATTGTCTGGGAGGGAAGAGACGGAAGGTAGCTTTTGAACTGGGGAACTGAAGAATCGGCTTGATATAGAAAAAAAGTAGAGAAAAGGGTTTTGTAGGTTTCCACGCGTCGTCTGCGTTAAGGGACTTCAGAGTGATAAATAAAGGTGGTACCGCGATTACAGTCGCCCTTTGTAACTATTTTTTGAAAGATGGTTATGGAGGGGCTTTTTGTTTGCAGAAAATTCCGAAGCAGTCTCCAATAACCGCAAAGAGGAGGAACTATGAGCAAAGAACTTGCAAAAACTTATGACCCGAAAGGGCTGGAAGACCGTATTTACCAGAAATGGCTGGACAACAAATACTTCCATGCCCAAGTAAACCGAGACAAAAAACCGTTTACCATTGTTATGCCCCCGCCAAACGTTACGGGACAGCTTCACATGGGACATGCCCTGGATGAAACCATGCAGGATATTCTCATTCGTTTCAAGAGAATGCAGGGATACGAAGCTCTCTGGCAGCCGGGAACAGACCATGCGGCCATTGCCACTGAGGTAAAGGTTATTGAAAAGCTGAAAGAGCAGGGCATTGATAAGAATGAAATCGGAAGAGAAGAGTTCTTAAAACATGCCTGGGAATGGAAAGAGGAGTATGGCGGAAAGATTATCAATCAGCTGAAGAAACTGGGTGCTTCCGCAGATTGGGACAGAGAGCGTTTTACCATGGACGAGGGCTGTTCCAAAGCTGTACAGGAAGTTTTCATTAAGCTGTACGAAAAAGGCTATATTTACAAAGGCTCCAGAATCATCAACTGGTGTCCGGTATGTCAGACCTCTATTTCTGATGCAGAGGTAGAGCACGAGGATCAGGACGGATTTTTCTGGCACATCAATTATCCGGTAGTGGGGGAAGAAGGAAAATTCGTAGAAATCGCAACCACACGTCCGGAAACTCTTCTGGGAGATACAGCAGTGGCGGTAAATCCGGAAGACGATCGTTACAAAGACCTGGTAGGCAAAATGCTGAAGCTGCCGCTGACAGACAGAGAAATTCCGGTTGTAGCAGATGAATATGTAGACAAAGAATTCGGAACCGGCTGTGTGAAGATTACTCCGGCTCATGACCCCAATGACTTTGAGGTAGGAAAGAGACACAACCTTCCGGAAATCAATATCATGAATGATGATGCTACCATCAACGAACTGGGCGGCAAATACGCAGGTATGGATCGCTACGAAGCCAGAAAGACCATGGTAGAGGACTTAAAGGAACTGGGACTTCTGGTAAAAGTGGTTCCTCATTCCCATAGTGTAGGAACTCATGACCGCTGTAAGACTACGGTAGAACCTATGATTAAACCGCAGTGGTTCGTGCGTATGAAGGAAATGGGCGAAGCTGCTATTCAGACCTTACAGGACGGCAATCTGAAATTTGTGCCGGAACGTTTTGACAAGATTTACATGCACTGGCTGGAAAATATCAGAGACTGGTGTATTTCCCGTCAGCTCTGGTGGGGACACAGAATTCCGGCTTACTACTGCGATGAATGTGGAGAGACTGTTGTGGCAGGAGAGATGCCGGAAAAATGTCCGAAATGCGGCTGTACCCACCTGCATCAGGACGAGGATACCCTGGATACCTGGTTTTCCTCTGCACTGTGGCCATTCTCTACCCTTGGCTGGCCGGAAAACACAGAGGAACTGGATTACTTCTATCCTACCGATGTGCTGGTAACCGGATATGATATTATTTTCTTCTGGGTTATCCGTATGGTATTCTCCGGTCTGGAACAGACAGGAAAGACACCATTCCATCATGTGCTGATTCACGGTCTGGTAAGAGATTCCCAGGGACGTAAGATGAGTAAATCCCTTGGAAACGGCATCGACCCACTGGAAGTCATTGACAAATACGGCGCCGATGCTCTGCGTCTGACCTTGATGACAGGAAATGCACCTGGAAATGACATGCGTTTCTACTGGGAGAGAGTGGAAGCCAGCAGAAACTTTGCCAATAAGGTATGGAATGCCTCCAGATTTATTATGATGAACCTGGAAAAAGCAGAGGTTCCGGCTGACATTGATTTGTCTGCACTGACCAGCGCAGACAAGTGGATTCTTTCCAAAGTGAATACACTGGCCAAAGATGTGACAGAGAATCTGGACAAATACGAACTGGGCATTGCCGTACAGAAGGTTTATGACTTCATCTGGGAGGAATTCTGCGACTGGTATATCGAAATGGTGAAACCCCGTCTTTACAGCGAGGAAGACACCACAAAAGCCGCAGCACTGTGGACTTTGAAGACGGTTCTGGCCAATGCATTAAAACTGCTGCACCCATACATGCCTTTTATCACAGAGGAAATTTTCCGTACTCTGTGTCCGGAAGAAGAGTCCATTATGATTTCTTCCTGGCCGGAATTTACAGAGGCATGGAACTTCAAAGCAGATGAAGAAGCTGTGGAAATGATGAAAGAGGCGGTGAGAAGTATCCGTAATGTCCGTACAGGCATGAACGTACCGCCAAGCAAGAAAGCAAAAGTTTATGTAGTGTCTGAAAACGAAGGGGTAAGAGAAGTATTTGAAAACGGAAAAGTTTTCTTTGCCTCTCTTGGTTATGCCAGCGAGGTGCTGGTACAGGCAGACAAGACAGGAATTGCAGATGACGCGGTGTCCGCAGTGACCTCAGAAGCTGTGATTTATATGCCTTTTGCCGAATTGGTGGATATTGAGAAGGAAATCGAAAGACTGAAAAAAGAAGAGGAAAAACTGGAAAAAGAGCTTGCGCGCGTAAATGGTATGCTGAAGAATGAACGTTTCATCAGTAAGGCACCTGAAAGTAAGGTGGCCGAAGAACGCGAGAAATTAGAGCGTTATACCAATATGATGGAACAGGTGAAGTCAAGACTTGCACAGCTTCAGCCTTAATTAAGGAGAAGAATGCTATGAAAGAAACCAGAAAAATATTAAGTCTTAAGTACCTTAATATGTTTTCCGTTCCGCTGCAGATGTTGGCCGTTTGTATCGGATACTTCTTTATAGAGGCAATTTCCAGACATTCCCTCTGGGAAGCTATGGATTTTATGAAGGAACGCCCCCTGGTGTTCCTTTATAATGCCTTTTTAATTTTTACAACAACGCTGATTGTGTACCTGTTCAGAAGAAGAGTGTTCTGGAGAACCATTCTTTTTATCTTCTGGATGGGTCTGGGTATTATTAACGGTGTACTGTTAAGCAACCGCGTAACCCCATTTACGGGACCGGATTTGCATTTGATTACCGATGCGTTTCAGATTGCGGACAGATATCTGTCTCCTTTCTTTTTCGTGGTAGTGGTCATTGTGGCAGTGCTGGCAGTGATCGGGCTGATTATCCTGTTTTTCAAAGGACCCAGATATCAGGGGAAAATGCGCTATAAACTGAACATTCCTCTGATTGCCGTGGGAATTGCCGCCTTTGCAGGGACTACGAAGCTGGCACTGGAAAAAAGGGTGCTGTCGAATTATTTCGGAAATATCGCCTTTGCTTATGAAGATTATGGATATCCGTACTGTCTGGCAACAACGGTCTTTAATACGGGAATCGCCTGCCCCAGAGGCTATTCTGAGGAAGCTATGGAGAACATTACCAAAAGCGAGGAAAGCCTGCCGGAAACGGGAGAAAAAAGACCAAATATTCTGTTTTTGCAGTTGGAATCCTTTTTTGACCCGGAACTGGTTGAGTATCTGAATATTTCCGAAGACCCTATTCCTAATTTCCGCAAACTTATGCAGGAATATTCTTCGGGTTATTTTAAGGTTCCTTCCGTTGGAGCCGGTACGGCAAATACGGAGTTTGAGTCCATTACGGGCATGAGTATGCGCTATTTCGGACCGGGAGAATATCCTTACAAAAGTATTCTCAAGGAAACCACATGTGAAAGTGCAGCGTATGTGCTGAAAAACCTGGGCTATGGAACCCATGCCATTCACAACAATGAGGCGAACTTCTACGGAAGAAAAAATGTATTTGCCAATCTTGGCTTTGATAGTTTTACTTCTGAGGAATATATGTCTGAACAGGATGATACCAATCCCAATGACTGGGTTAAAGACCATAACCTGACCAAGTATATTCTGCAGGCCATGGAGTCCACAGAAGGATCGGATTATGTATACACCATTTCCGTACAGGGACACGGGGATTACCCGGAAGAACCTGTCCTGGAAGATCCCAAGATTACAGTCAGCGGCGCAAGTACCCAGGCTCAGAACTACAAGTGGGAATATTACTGTAACCAGATTTATGAAATGGATCAGTTTGTTAAGGAACTGACAGACGCCCTGTCCAAGCTGGATGAGGATGTGGTGCTGGTTATGTACGGCGACCATTTGCCAACTATGGGACTTACGGTAACAGATGTGAAAAATAAATATCTGTTCCAGACCGAATATGTTATCTGGGATAACATGGGACTGGAAAAGAAGGACAAAAACTTGGCTGCTTATCAGATGGCGGCAGAGGTCATGGATCGGGTAGACATTCATGAGGGCAATGTGTTCCGTTTCCACCAGGCCAGAAACAATACCAAGAATTATCAGGTGGATTTGGAAATGCTGCAGTATGATATCCTGTATGGAAAACAGTATATTTACGGAGGTAAAAATCCTTTTGAACGGGTGAAAATGCACCTGGGCGTGGAGGATGCACAGCTTGAAAGCATAGAGAAGATTTCCGACGGACAGTATTACATTAAAGGCAAAAATCTGACCCAGTCGGCCTTTTTGGAGGTCAACGGAGAGCTGGTGGCAGCCAACTTTGTGGATGAGAATACGCTGCTGCTTTTGGATACGGAACTGAAGGAAAACGATACGGTGGACATTGCTATCCGAAGCAACAGTTCTACCCACAGAGTGCTTACGAGAACGGAAAAGTATATTTATCATGAGCCTCAGGAGGGCAGCAATCAGGCCACTTTAGAGCCTATCCGCACAGAGCAGCCGGAGACGGAAGTGACACAAGAAAGTCAGACGGAAAAGGAAGAATAAAGCAAAAAACTTTTTAGCAAACCGACATAATTTGCTTGCATATTGTCACCACTTCATTATAATGGTAAGTGACCATACCGAAGGGTATGGGACTCCATTACAGTGAAGTGGTACTTTGCATTAAGGGCAAAAGACAGGAGGAACCTATCTTGTTTACATACGAAGAAGCAGTGGATTATATTGAGAATATACCGAAATTTACAACGAAAAATAAACTAGAGCACACCAGGAAATGTCTGGATCTTCTGGGCAGTCCTGATAAAGATAGAAAAATTATTCATGTAGCGGGAACCAACGGAAAAGGAAGCGTGTGCGCTTTTCTGTCATCCATGCTGGAGCAGGGAGGATTTCGCTGCGGCCTTTTTACTTCCCCTCATCTGGTGAAAATCAATGAACGGTTTCAGATTAATGAAGTTATGATTTCAGACCAGAGATTTACGGAGGCGTTTACAGAGGTGAAAAAGCTGTCAGACCGGCTGGTGGAGGAAGGAGATTACCATCCCACCTATTTTGAATTTCTGTTTCTGATGGGAATGATTGTGTTCAAACAGGAGGATGTGGATTACATTGTTCTGGAAACCGGACTGGGCGGAAGGCTGGATGCTACCAATTCCGTGCTTTCTCCCATGGCCTGCGTCATTACGTCCATCAGCCTGGACCATGTGGAATATCTGGGAGATACCATTGAAAAGATTGCCGGGGAGAAGGCGGGCATTATCAAAAAGGGTGTTCCGGTAATCTTCGATGGCAACCGAAAAGAGGCGGCAGAGGTGATAAGAGCCAGAGCCGAAGAACTGGGATGTCCTTGGTATGAGGTGAAAGAAAATCAGCAGAAGCTGTTGGACTACACACCAGAGGGAATCCGGTTTTTATCTTCTTCAGGGTTCTATGGCGAAACGGAACTCTTTGTTCCCTTTATTGCCAGATACCAGATGATGAATACGGCACTGGCGCTGGAGACCATGGGTGTGCTGAAAGGGGAGCATGGCCTGGAAAAAGAAGTTCTGGTAAAGGGCATTGGCGGTACAAAATGGCAGGGGCGCATGGAAACCATTCTCCCGGGTGTCGTTGTGGACGGCGCCCACAACGAGGACGGCATTGCCAGATTTGTGGAGACCGTGTCTTATTTTCAGAAGGAGTATCCCATTACGCTGCTGTTTTCCACTGTGGCGGACAAGGAATTTCCGGATATGATAAAGAGAGTCTGCGAGGGACTGCAGTTTGCAAATGTGGTAACTACAGAAATCTGGGGCAGCAGAAAGCAGTCGGCAAAGGAACTGGCAGAGCTGTTCCGTTTAAACGGCTGCAGTCAGGTGTTCGTAGAGCCCAATCCGGGAAAAGCTTTTGATCTGGCTTATAAAAAGAAGGGAGACGGTCTGCTGTTTGTGGCAGGCTCGCTGTATCTGGCGGGGGAGATTAAGGATTATGTAAGGAGGAATATACATGATTAATTATGAGGAAGAACTGAAGAAATTCCAGCCCTGTCTTGATGTGGATGACGCAGAAGGGGCCATTTACCAACAGGATCTGACAGACGTCATAGATGTTCTGAAAGAAATGCTGAAAGACAACGAAAGCACTTCGGATAAATAGGAGAAGATTATGAATTGTATTGTATGTCATGCACAACTGACGGCTTCGGACTATTGCCCAAAGTGCGGGTGCAATGTGAAGGCCTTGAAAAGGTTCTATGCCCTGTCTGGTCTGTATTATAACCAGGGGCTGGAAAAAGCCCAGATTCGGGATTTGTCAGGGGCCATTACCTGTCTGAAGCGAAGTCTGAAAATGAATAAGCTGAATATTCAGGCCAGAAATCTGCTTGGACTGGTTTATTTTGAAACAGGGGAAGTAGTGGCAGCTTTAAGTCAGTGGGTCATCAGTAAAAATATGATGCCTGAGGGAAATCCCGCTTCCGGGTATATTGATAAACTGCAGAAGAATGCCAACCGTCTGGATATGATTAACACCAGTATTAAAAAGTACAATCAGTGTCTGGAATACTGCAGAAATGACAATCCTGATATGGCGAAAATACAGCTGAACAAAGTGCTTGCCAGCAACCCTAAGCTGATTAAGGGGTATCACCTTCTGGCGTTGATTTACATGAAGGAAGGGGAGTACGAGAAGGCAAGAAAGCGGTTAAAAGCAGCAGCCCGCATTGATAAAACCAATACCACCACGCTGCGGTTTTTAAGAGAAATTGAGGAACAGACAGGCCGTGCAACGAATCTGGATTCCAGATTTAAGATGAAGGAAAAGGAAGTGGAAAAGCAGGACGGAAGTGTGGTTTACCGTTCCGGAAATGATACCATTATCCAGCCGCCGGAGTACCGGGAAAAATCCGTTACCAATACCCTGGTGAATCTGGTGCTGGGACTTCTGGTGGGAGCAGCCGCCCTGTGGTTTCTGGTGGTGCCGGCCAAAACCCAGAAAATCAATCAGGAAGCCAACAAAAAAGTGGTAGAATACAGCGATAAAATGGCAACGCTGTCTGCGGAGTTAAACCGCATGCAGGAAGAGATGGATGCGTCCACAGATTCTGTCAGTACAGCACAAAGCCAGATTGAGCAGGCAAATACAAAGGCTTCCGGCTACGAAAATCTCATAAAAGCATGGCAGGCGTACCGAGAGGGCAGCTACAGCACAGCAGCCAATGCCATAGAAGGTGTCAATACAGATTTGCTTTCCGTAGAGGCGAAAAGTATGTATGACAGTATGATGAGCGAAATCGGCAGTACTGTGAAGTCTAATTATGAAAATCAGGCAGCATCTGCTATGGAATCCGGGGATTACGATACAGCAATTTCCAATCTGGAAAAGGCGCTGAACATCGGGGAACAGGACAGCGATACCATGTTTGACCTGGCTCAGGCTTATGACAAGAAAGGCGATACAGAAAATGCCAATAAATGGTACCAGAAAATTATAGACGAGTATCCGGGAACCGATACGGCGCAGGACGCTGCAGACTACATGCAGGCCAACGGGGGTCAGGCAGCAGGAGACTCCGGGGATGATGACGCCCAGTCCGGGCAGAGTACAGGAAAACCTGTAACTCAGGACGGCGAAGAATAGAAAACAACAGAGAAACCTTGAAGAAAAGGGCGCATACGAAAAAAGTATGCGTCCTTTTCTTCATAGTGCCAAAACACGCCTATTGGCACAGTAGGGAAATTGATTGCAGAAAGGGGAAGAAAGAATGGAAGAAAACATGGTAAAACGGGGAAACCGTCTGATAGTCTATGTACCCAGGGAATTAGATCATCATTTTGCAGAACAGATAGCAGAAGCGCTGGATCAGGAGCTGGAAAAGGGTATTATCCGTCAGCTGGTCTTTGATTTTTCTGCCACAACCTTTATGGACAGTTCGGGAATCGGCATGATTATGGGAAGAAAGCGGCTTTTAAGCTGCTGCGGAGGCACAGTAAGCGCCATTCATGTCAACGACAGAATCTGGCGTATTATGCAGCTTTCCGGAATCTATAAACACATTGAAATTAGCCAGGAGGCGGTGTGGAACCGCAAAATGAGATAGGAGGGGAGAACAATGGAGCATAAAAATAAAATGGTGCTTGAAGTGGAGAGCCGTTCCTGCAATGAAGGTCTGGCCAGAATAGCCGTGGCGGCCTTTGCCACGCAACTGAATCCCACTTTGGAGGAGGTGGCGGATATTAAAACCGCAGTGTCTGAGGCCATTACCAACTGTATTGTCCATGCATACGAGAAAGAAACGGAGATCATCCGCATTGAGTGTTTCTGTCAGAACAAAGAATTGACGGTCATTATCCAGGATACGGGAAAAGGCATCGAGGATGTGAAAAAGGCCATGGAACCTCTTTTTACCACTAAGCCGGAACAGGATCGCTCCGGTATGGGGTTTGCCTTTATGGAGGCCTTTATGGACCAGGTATCTGTGGAATCCTGTGCGGGCAGGGGCACATTGGTAACCATGAAGAAAATCATCGGAAGGCAGAATTCAGTCTTTGAGTAGGAGGTTATATGGATGAGATTCTTGCCCTTATCGGGCGCGCGCACCAGGGAGATAAGAGAGCAAGAGAGATACTGACAGAAAACAATATGGGACTTGTTCACAGTATTGCCAGAAGGTTTCAGAACCGGGGTGTGGAGATGGAGGACCTGATACAGATAGGTTGTATCGGCCTTTTAAAGGCCATTGATAAATTTGACACCTCTTATGACGTGCGGTTTTCTACTTATGCGGTACCCATGATAACCGGAGAAATCAAGCGGTTTTTAAGAGATGACGGCATGGTGAAAGTCAGCAGGTCTTTAAAGGAAACTGCAGCTAAAGCCTACACAGTCCGGGAAGAACTTTTCCTGAAGGAAGGGAAAGAACCCCGGATGGAAGAGATTGCCCGGGAACTTGGAATCACCAGAGAGGAGCTGGTATTGGCCATGGATTCTCAGGGACAGGTGGAATCTCTGCAGAAAACCATTTACCAGAGTGACGGAAATGAAATTTCGCTGGAGGATAAACTGCCTCTGGAGGAGAATCAGCAGGAAATGGTGGTGAACCGCATGTTTTTAGAACAGGCCCTTGGAACTTTGGACAGCAAAGAACGAGAATTGATTTACCTGCGGTTCTTTCAGGACAGAACCCAGAGCAGCATTGCGCAGGAGATGGGAATGTCCCAGGTGCAGGTTTCACGCATGGAGAAAAAAATTTTAGACAGACTGCGGGCAAATCTATAGGAACGGAAAGGCATATTTTACGGAAAATCAGCCATACTAATCTCCAAAGCAAAATCAAGGAGGCTGTCAGATGAGTGAAATTTTATATATACAGACAGAGAAAAATGTAGAAGTCTATCAGCCGGAGGTGTATCTGCAGGATGTGGCCAAGCTGACCTGTGGGGATTCCAAAGTGTTAAACCGCAACAAAATCCGCAAAGTGTTTTCCATTCCCGATGAAAAGCCGGGGCGGTATGTGATTTCCGCGGCAGACCTGGTCTGCGCAGTGGCAAAGGCGGAACCAAACGTAGACGTGACCCATATTGGAGAGGCGAACTTTATTGTGACTTATGAGGGGGAAGATCAGCCCAGGAAGTGGATAAGCTGGCTGAAGACAGTTCTGGTATGTGTATTGACCTTCTTTGGAGGAGCCTTCTCTATTATGACCTTTAATACAGATGTAAATACGTCCGGTTTGTTTTTTCGGCTTTACCGCCAGTTTACGGGAGAAATTTCCACGGGACATACCATTTTGGAATTCTGCTATTCCTTGGGTATCGGTATTGGGGTGGTGTTCTTTTTCAACCACTTCGGACACCGGAAGCTAACCCAGGACCCTACCCCCATGGAGGTGCAGATGCGGGTATACGAAGATGATGTAAACCGTACCCTCATAGCGGTAAAAAACAGAGGAGGAAAACTGTGATGTGGCCCGGCGAAGCTGTGGCGGCGGCAGCGGCTTTGTGCGGAGGCGCTGTGGTAGCTACCGCTCTTGCCGCATTTATCATTGAGCTGGGGATCATTCCCCGTTTTGCCGGAATCACCCATACAGCCAATCACATCCTTTTGTATGAAACCTGTCTTATGCTGGGCAGTTTTTTGGGGAATCTGGTATCTGTCTACGAGCTTTCTCTGCCTTTTGGAAAAATTTTTCTGGGAATTATGGCGCTGTGTTTTGGTATTTTTTTGGGAAGCTGGATAATCGCTCTGGGCGAAGTGGTCAATGTATTTGCCATTATGTCCCGTCGTCTGGGTCTGAAAAAAGGAACGGCTCTCATTATTCTGTCTATAGCCCTGGGAAAGACTTTAGGAAGTCTTCTGCAGTTTTTTCTCTGGAAATAACCAGGGAAAAGAACCTGGAATAAAAACCGAAAACCCGCACACACTAATTCAGAGCAGGGAGAAGTTCTTTTTTTCTAAGGACACAGCCCTTCTCTCAAAGGACAAAAAGGAGGTATCCTCTCATGCCAACACCACAAAGTGAAGAGCAAAAGAGAAAAGCCAAGGAATATGAAGCATACGTAAAGAAAAAAACACCTACCCACAGCCTGCTTTTGAATATGGCAGGAGCCTTTATCATGGGCGGTCTGATTTGTGTGGCAGGACAGGTGATTTTAAATATCTGCAAAAACATGGGGATGAACCAGGAAATAAGCGGTGCATGGACTTCGCTGCTTTTGGTATTGGCCAGCGTTCTCCTTACCGGATTCGGTATTTATCCCAAGCTGGCAAAATGGGGTGGGGCCGGAACATTAGTGCCCATTACCGGATTTGCAAATTCTGTGGCAGCTCCGGCTATTGAATACCAGAAGGAAGGACAGGTTTTTGGCATCGGCTGCAAAATTTTTACCATAGCCGGTCCGGTGATTCTTTATGGGATTCTGACCTCATTCTTCCTGGGGCTGATTTATTACTTTTTGCATATATGGGGGATTGTGTAATGGAACAGATGATAGGGAAACAGAGCATACAGTTTGAACGGGCCGTGCATATTTTAAGCGCAGCCTCCATTGTAGGGAAAAAGGAGGGGGACGGTCCTCTGGGGAAGTATTTTGACCGGATAGGAGAAGCAGACGGACTTTTTGGCCGCAAATCCTGGGAGGAAGCAGAAAGCTTTCTTCAAAAAGAAGCAGTTTCCATGGCTATTGAAAAGGCAGGGATTGAGAAGTGGCAGTTACGCATGATTTTCGCCGGAGATTTGCTGGCACAGACCATTGCCTCTTCTTTTGGGATTATGGGATTTCATACCCCGGTATACGGCCTGTATGGAGCATGCTCAACTATGGGAGAGGGACTTTCCCTGGCGTCCATGGCTGTGGCAGGAGGATATGGAGAATATGTGGCAGCAGTCACCTCCAGCCATTTTGCCAGTGCAGAGAAGGAATTCCGCTTTCCCCTGGGATACGGAAGCCAGAGACCCCTTTCTGCAACCTGGACGGTGACGGGAAGCGGAGCCTGTATTTTGGGAACAAAGGGCGGAAAGGCAAGAATTACGGGAATTACCACAGGAAAAATTGTGGACTTTGGTCTGAAGGATTCCATGAATATGGGAGCCTGTATGGCGCCTGCAGCCTGTGATTCCATTTATCAGAATCTCATGGACTTTAATCGTCTCCCAGAGGATTATGACCGGATTATCACCGGGGATTTGGGACAGGTGGGGCAGAGGATTCTTTTTGACCTGCTGAAAGAAAAAGGATTTGATATTGAGAAACAGCATATGGACTGCGGTATAGAAATTTTTGATGCGGATACTCAGGACACCCATGCCGGGGGCAGCGGCTGCGGCTGTGCAGCAGTTACTCTGGCCGGCTATATTCTGCCCAAGGTGGAAAAGGGGGAATGGAAGCGGGTGCTTTTTATTCCTACAGGAGCCTTGCTGTCCAAGGTCAGCTACAACGAGGGAAAAAGTGTGCCGGGTATTGCCCAGGCTGTTGTAATAGAACATTGTTGAGGAGAAAAGAAGATGGATTATGTAAATGCATTCTGGGTAGGCGGGCTGATTTGCGCTCTGGTACAGATTCTTCTGGAAAAGACGAAGCTGATGCCGGGAAGAATTATGGTGCTTCTGGTTTGTGCCGGAGTAGTGCTTGGAAGTGTGGGACTGTACGACAAGCTGATTTCCTTTGCAGGAGCGGGAGCCAGCGTTCCTTTGCTGGGCTTTGGCAATACTTTGTTTAAAGGGGTGAAGAAGGCTGTGCTGGAACATGGTTTTCTGGGACTTTTCATGGGGGGATTTACCGCCAGTGCAGTGGGGATTTCAGCAGCTCTGATTTTCGGATACGTCGCAAGTATTCTCTTCAGTCCGAAGATGAAGAATTAAGGAACGGACGGGAAGTGTAAAAGTAAAATTGTGAGAAAAGGAAATGAAAATACAGAAAAAAGAGTAAGTTGACTAACGAATCCCTTGAAATAGAGAAAATACTATGGTTGAAATGTACATTAAAATAAAAAAAAGAAGAAAAAAATAAACAAAGTTGACAGAAGTGCTTCCGTGTGCTACAATAACAGCAATTTAGGAGTATCTGCGACGCAGCAGGTACGAATGGATTAGTCTAAGAGCGTTGAAGTGTCTTGGTTTTTCGTATTGGTTGGATGCGAAGGGAAAACCAGGCACTTTTTTCGTTTCAGAAAGGAGGATTACATTGGGAGAGTTTGTTTTAAAGACCCGGATTTTCATGGGAAAAGACGGGCTGGATGAAATTCTGCAGGGCGTCAGCCGGGCGTTTATCGTAACGGACAGGTTTATGCATGAAAGCGGAAAGGTCAGCTATCTGACAGAGCCGTTGGAAGCAAGAAAGATTGAATATCAGATATTTTCTGAAGTCAAACCTGATCCGGACATTGCTACGGTCACCAAAGGCATTGGAAAAATGCTGGAATTTCAGCCACAGGTTTTATTTGCACTGGGAGGCGGTTCGCCCATTGATGCAGCGAAAGCCATGAACTGGCTGTCTGTACAGGGCGGTCTGGACAAGAAGAGAACCTTCGTAGCCATTCCTACAACAAGCGGCACAGGTTCTGAGGTCAGCAGGTTTTCGGTTATCAGCGACCCGGAGCAGTCAGCGAAATATCCGCTGGTATCCGACGAACTGCTTCCTGACGCAGCGATTCTGGACGCAGAACTGGTACGCTCTGTTCCGCCGGCGGTTACGGCAGATACAGGGATTGACGTACTGACACATGCCATTGAAGCCTTTGTATCTACAGGGGCCAATGATTTTACCGACGCTGCGGCTGAGAAAGCGATGAAGCTTGTCAGAAGCAATTTGATGAAGGTCTACAAAAATCCTGACGATTTGCATGCAAGACAGGAGATGCACAATGCATCCTGTCTGGCGGGACTTGCGTTCAGTAACGCAGGACTGGGACTGAATCATGGAATGGCCCATACCCTGGGTGCGCATTTTCACATTCCCCACGGACGGGCAAATGGTATTTTACTTCCCTATGTTATGGCGTTTAACGCAGGCTGTCATGAGCAGCTTACGCCGGTGGCGGCGCGTTATGCCAGAATTGCCAGAGTGCTGAGACTGGACGGGCCAAGTATCCGCCAGAGCGCTTTCAGCGTTGTTCGTACCACAAAGCAGTATATTAAACAGCTGCATATTCCTGACAGTATTGAAGCAGCGGGGGTTTCCAGGGAGGATTTTGACGCAGTGCTGGACGAGATGGTGGAAGCCGCTTATCAGGATGCCTGCACAAAGACGAATCCCAGAGCATGTTCCAAGGAAGACATTCGAGGCATATTTTTAAGAGCCTATACGGGACGGCTGATTTAAGGGGAGGCAGACAGTCATGTATGAAGAAAAAAAAGAGAGAATTATACAGGAATTTGTCCCGGGCAAGCAGGTGACGCTGGCCCATGTGATTCCTCACCCTGTAGAGACACTGTATGGGAAAATGGGGTTGATTGACGCAGAAGGTGCCATTGGGATTTTTACCATTACGCCCAGTGAAGCCGCCATCATTGCAGCAGATGTGGCAAGCAAGGCCGCAGACGTAAAAATCGGCTTTGTAGACTGTTTTAACGGTTCCCTTATTATTACCGGAGACGTAGCCGGAGTGGAGGCTGCGCTGCATGATGTCATGAGCGTACTCTGTGATACCATGGGATTTGCGCCTGCACCGATTACAAGGTCCTGACAGCAGGAGAAGGCAGGAGAGAAAGATGGATAGGAAACAGAAAAGGGTGATTCTCATTGGCCGGTCTATGGCAGGGAAGACAACCCTGTGCCAGTACATAAACAATGAGGATTTGAAATACCATAAAACCCAGACCATTCAGGTGGTCAACGGAAATATGATTGATACACCCGGCGAATATCTGGAGCGTACTTATTTACGAGGCGCCCTTACCGTTACGGCCACAGACGCAGATTTGATTATTCTGGTTCAGCAGGCGGACGAGGAAGGAACGATGTTTCCCCCCGGATATTCCAGCACCTTTGCGAAACCCTGTATCGGAGTCGTGACAAAAAGTGACCTGGCAGGGGAGAAGCAGATAGAGGACGCAAAGAAATATTTGAGAAATGCAGGAGCAGGACAAACTTTTGTTACCAGCAGTTATGCAGGAACCGGATTTGAAGAATTACTGGAATTTTTATCTTCGGACAGCGGGGAATAAAGGGTACAAGGAAGGACAGGAAACATGCGAGTAATCATTGCAGATGACGAGCCGATTATCAGAATGGATTTAAAGGAAATTCTGGAAAAGGAAGGATATACAGTGGCAGGCGAGGCAGCAGACGGCTTTGATGTGGTGGAAATGTGCAGAAAGGAACAGCCGGATTTAGTTATTATGGATGTGAAAATGCCTCTTTTAGACGGTCTGACCGCTTCTAAAATTATTGCGGAGGAAAAACTGGCGGAAGCCGTGGTACTTCTCACAGCTTACTGTGACAAGGAATTTATCCAGGAGGCAAAGGAGGCCAATGTCAGCGCCTATTTTGTAAAACCCGTAGACGAGAGGACTTTTCTTCCGGGACTTGAAATTGCGGTAGAGAGAAATAAGACCATGAGGCGTCTGGAAAAGGAGTGCCAGAGCGTAACCAGGCGTCTGGAAAGCCGAACCCTGGTAGAGCAGGCAAAAGGAGTCATTATGAGTAAAAACGGACTTTCCGAACAGCAGGCTTATGACTACATACGCAACATCAGCCGGGAAAAGAATATTTCCATGAAAAAGGTTGCAGAGATTATTTTGATACGCAGAGGGAATAGGATGCAGAAGTTGATACATCAGCTTTGCAGGGAATACACAGACCTTTCAGAGGAGGAGATTCAGGTAATTGAAATGATGGCTGGAACCCTTCAGCCTCTGGCTAATCTGGAAGCAGCAGACATTTTTGTGGACTGCCCCTGCAGGGATAAGGATGCCATTGTGGTGGCAGAAGCAAAGCCGGAGGAAGTTCCCTCTGCTTACCGCAGCAGTGTGGTGGGTATGCTTGCAAAAGAGGAAAACGAACCAGCTGTGGCCCGTACTTTTCGTCTGGGGGTTGCCACAAAGTACATGAAAGCCAGGACACAGGAAAATAACTACACCGTTCAGTCTGTGGAACCCATCAAGTACAATTCCCGGGTGATCGGGGTGCTCATCAGAGAAAAACGCATTGCAGAGGATGAGGAGAACCAGGAGGAAGGAAAGAGTTATGAAGCCATTGAGACACCGCTGAACCATATGATTAACGAGAATGAATGGCTCACAGAGAGCATAGATGAAGCGCTTCTGTTGGTGGACTACAAGGGGCGGGTGTCTTTTCGCAACCTGTACGCAAGGGAACTTTTTCAGAATCTGGGTTATGTCAGCGACATTCTGGGGCAGAAGTATAAAAATATCTGTCTGACAAAGTGGAGCGGCACCGAAGACAGTATGGAACGGCTGAAGGAGGTTCACTGTGGAAACTATTATCTGCGGGTAAGGCAGATTCCCCTGATGAAAAAGGAAATTCAATTTGCGGTGATTATCCGGGACATTACCTGGAATCGTGAACAGGAGAAGAATCTGGTTCTGAAATCCGTTGCAGTGAAGGAACTGCATCACCGGGTAAAGAACAATCTTCAGACCATAGCTTCGCTTTTAAGGCTTCAGGCCAGAAGAGAGGAGCATGAGGAAACCCGGCGGGTGTTAAACGAAAGTATCAGCCGGATTTTATCCATTTCAGCCACACATCAGCTTCTTTCCCAGAGCGGAGAAGTCTGTGTCAGTCTTATGGAAGTTCTGGAGAATGTCAGACGCAATGCGGTACAGCCTTTTTTGAAGTCGGATTTAAAGCTGAATCTGGAAATTACGGGAGAAGATATGACCGTGGATTCTGAGATAGCTACTTCCGTGGCTCTGTCTGTCAACGAATTGCTGCAGAATTGTATGAAATATGCGTTTTGCGGCAGGGAATCGGGGAATGTATCTGTCCATATTGAAAAAGGAAAGGTTTATTCCAGACTTACCGTGAAGGATGACGGCATTGGCTTTGATACCGGGAAAATACGGGCTGGCAGCCTGGGGCTGAACATTGTCCGTACCATGGTGCAGGACAAGCTGCATGGCAGCCTGAAAATCCGTTCCAACGAAAAGGGAACCGAGGTAAACTTTGACTTTATCAACGAAACAGCAGACTTTATCAGTATTTCCAAATGAGTCCAAAAGGGAGGGATAGTCTTTGCAGGAAACAATACTAAGCGTGGGAATTGACATTGGGACATCTACTACCCAGTTGATATTCAGCAGGCTGACCATAGAAAACCTGGCAAGCAATTATACAGTACCCAGAATCAGCATTGTAAACAAGGAAGTCTTTTACCGAAGCGGCATTTCCTTTACTCCTCTGAAATCCCAGACGGAGATTGATACGGCAAAGGTAAAGGAGATTATCCGGAAAGAGTATGAAAAAGCAGGTATGAAGCCGGAGAATTTACAGACAGGAGCTGTGATTATCACAGGAGAAACGGCCAGAAAGCAGAATGCCAACCGTGTACTGGAAACCCTCAGCGATATGGCGGGGGATTTTGTAGTGGCAACGGCAGGCCCGGATTTGGAATCCGTACTTTCAGCGAAAGGCGCAGGAAGCGACCGGATTTCTGAAGAGAAGCGGGAGGTTGTAGCCAATATTGACATTGGAGGCGGCACCAGCAACATTGCGTTTTTCCATAAAGGCATACTGAAGGGAACCTGTTGTCTGGACATTGGCGGACGGCTTATCAAGGTGGAAAACGGAAAGATTTCCTATATTTTCCCCAGTATCCAGAAGCTGGCAGAAATCCATGGAATTCAGATTCAAGTAGGCGACAATGCTTGCGAAAAAACACTGTATCGGGTTTGCGAATACATGGCCCAGCAGCTTGCCATGGCTCTGTACATAGAAGAACCCGACGGATTTCATGCAGGCCTTTACACCAATGACGGAAAGCCGCTGGCTCGCCAGCCGGTGATTCAGGCCGTAACCTTTTCCGGAGGTGTGGCAGATTGTATGCTTCATGAAGAAGAGGAGGTGTTCCGCTATGGGGACGTGGGAATTCTCCTGGCAAGGGCAGTGAAAAACTGCAGTGCCTTTGAGAAAATCAAAATATATCCTGCAGCGGAAACCATACGTGCTACTGTAGTGGGGGCAGGAACCCATACTACTGATGTCAGCGGCAGCACTATCAGCTATGCCAGAGAAAAACTGCCTATTAAAAATATTCCGGTACTGAAAATTTCCCAGGAGGACGAGCAGACGCCGTCTCTGTTTAAAGAAGCAGTGAAAAAGGGGTTGTCCCTTTACGAAGCAGAAGGAGAACTGGAACAGCTTGCCATTGCATTTTCCGGAAAATACCATACCAGTTTCGGGCAGATTCAGGAACTGGCAGAGCTCTTGATGGAGGGCGCAGAGCAGGTGATAAAAGGGCCGTATCCTCTGATTCTGATTATCGAAAATGACATTGCAAAGGTTCTGGGAAACGCACTCAACGTCCTGATGGAGAGAAAAAAAGATGTGATTTGTATTGATGGAATCCATGCACAAAGCGGTGACTATATTGATATCGGCGAGCCTGTTGCGGACGGGCATGTAGTGCCGGTGGTAACAAAAACACTGATTTTTAATTCCTGAAGCTGCAAAAGGCAGGAAAAATGCAGGCAGCAAAGGAAGTATAGAAAAGTAGAGGTGAAATGAGTTGATTCTTAAAACGAAATTATTTGGAAAAGTATATGAATTTAAGTCTCTTCGGGAAGTTATGGCAAAAGCCAATGAAGAGAAATCCGGTGACAAGCTGGCGGGTATTGCAGCAGAATCAGCAGAAGAGCGTGTAGCGGCAAAGGTTGTGCTTTCTCACATTACCCTGGAGGATTTGCGGAACAATCCTGCAGTGCCTTATGAAGAGGATGAAGTAACCAGAATCATTCAGGACGGTGTAAACGAGGCTATTTACAGAGAACACAAAAATAAAACCGTGGCAGAATTCAGAGAATGGCTGCTGGATACAGAAACCACAGGCGATATGATTAAACGTGCTTCCAGAGGTCTTACCAGTGAAATGGTAGCAGCTGTCTGCAAATTGATGAGCAATCTGGATTTGATTTATGCGGCAAAGAAAATCCGGATTTCCGCACACTGCAACACCACCATCGGACTTCCGGGAACCTTTTCTTCCCGTCTGCAGCCAAACCATACCACAGATGACCCCAAAGGAATTATGGCTTCTGTGATGGAAGGTTTAAGTCTTGGCTGCGGGGATGCGGTTATCGGTCTGAATCCGGTAGACGATTCTGTGGAAAGTGTAGCGAGAATTTTAAAGAGTTTTGATGAATTTAAGAATAAATGGGAGGTTCCCACACAGATTTGTGTGCTGGCTCATGTGACCACACAGATGGAAGCTATTCGCAAAATGCATGCGCCCATTGATTTGATGTTCCAGTCTATTGCAGGTTCTCAGAAGGGAAATGAAGCTTTTGGTCTGACCGCAGCTATGCTGGATGAGGCTCATGACCTGATGATGAGAGAAGCCACCAGCACAGGCCCCAACGTCATGTATTTCGAGACAGGACAGGGTTCTGAGCTTTCTTCCGAAGCACACAATGGCTGGGACCAGGTAACCATGGAAGCAAGATGCTATGGATTTGCAAAGAAATACAATCCGTTCCTGGTGAATACGGTCGTTGGCTTTATCGGACCGGAATATCTCTATGATTCCAAACAGGTTACCCGTGCAGGTCTGGAAGACCACTTTATGGGAAAACTGACCGGTATTCCTATGGGCTGCGACGCATGCTATACCAACCATATGAAGACAGACCAGAATGATATCGAAAACCTGGCAACTCTTCTGGTGGCAGCAGGCTGCAACTATATTATGGGCGTTCCGGAAGGCGATGACTGTATGCTGATGTATCAGTGTACCGGATATCACGAAGCGGCCAGCTTAAGAGAAGTATTCGGTCTTCGTCCTATCCGTGAATTTGATATGTGGCTGGAAAAGATGGGATTCTCCAAAGACGGCAAACTGACACCGCTGGCAGGAGACGCGTCAGTATTTTTGAAATAGGAGGTAGCATATCTTGGTAAACGAAAACGATTTAAGAACAATTATTGCACAGGTTCTGCAGGAAATGAACCTGGATTCTGAAAAAGAAGAAAAAGAAACCACGGTTACAGGCTGTGCAGCCTGCCATAAAGAGCCAGAAATCGAAGAAGGCTGTATTCCTGACGTGACAGAAGTGGATATCCGCAAACAGTATCTGGTAGAGAACCCGGTAAATAAAGAAGCGTATTACGATTTGAAACAGTATGCACCTTGCCGTCTGGGAATCGGCAAAGCGGGGGCAAGATATAAAACAGACCCGGTACTGCAGTTTCGAGCTGCACACTCCGCTGCACAGGATGCAGTATTCTCTGACGTAGATCAGGGCTTTATC
The DNA here is from genome assembly GCA_019114495.1 of Candidatus Blautia stercoravium. Lineage (GTDB taxonomy): Bacteria > Bacillota > Clostridia > Lachnospirales > Lachnospiraceae > Blautia > Blautia stercoravium. The sequence goes on along the minus strand of DXFK01000038.1, from coordinate 26,340 downwards.
GACAGCATGGGACTGTTTTCCGTAAAGACACAGTGTGAAAACAAAGATGTATATCTGACCCGTCCGGATTTGGGAAGAAAGCTGGACGACGAAGCAGTAAAAACCATCAAAGAAAAATGCAGAATGCACCCAACGGTACAGGTTTTCGTATCTGACGGATTGAGTTCCGCAGCCGTTGCCGCCAATGTAGGCGATGTGCTTCCTGCCATTGAACAGGGCTTGAAGAGTTACGGTATCGATACAGGAGTTCCTTTCTTTGTAAAATACGGTCGTGTAGGCGCTATGGATCAGGTTTCCGAAATTACAGGTGCTGACGTAACCTGTGTATTAATCGGAGAACGTCCCGGTCTGATTACCGCAGAATCCATGTCTGCATACATTGCATACAAAGCTACCGTAGGAATGCCGGAAGCCAGAAGAACCGTTGTTTCTAACATTCACAAAGCAGGTACTATACCGGCTGAAGCTGGCGCTCATATTGCAGATATTATTAAAAAGATTCTGGATAACAAAGCCAGCGGAACGGATTTGAAGCTGTAAGACTTTATGGTGAGCGAAAATAAATTCAGAGAGTAAGAGGAGGAAAATCCATGAAACGAGACCCAGTAAGAGCTACAGTCCTTGCATCGAAAATTATTCCCAATGTGAGCCCGGATATGGCGAAAGAACTGAATCTGGAGCCGGGAATGAAATCTCTGGCCCTGATTACGGCAGACAGCGATGATGTTACCTATACAGCTCTTGATGAAGCAACGAAAAAAGCAGACGTAAAAGTCGTTTATGCAAAGAGCTTCTACGCAGGCGCTGCCAACGCCAACACCAAGCTGGCAGGAGAAATCATCGGGATTCTGGCAGGCCCAAACCCTGCAGAAGTCAGAAGCGGACTGGAAGCCTGCGTGGACATGATTGAAAATCAGGTATATTTCATTTCCGCAAATGAGGATGATTCGATTATTTACTATGCACAGTGTATTTCCAGAACGGGTTCTTATCTTTCCGAAGGCGCAGGCATTCAGGAAGGAGAAGCCCTGGCTTATCTTATCGCACCGCCTCTGGAAGCTATGTATGGCGTAGATGCCGCTTTAAAAGCAGCAGATGTAAAAATGTGCGTACTGTATGCACCGCCTTCAGAGACCAACTTCGGCGGCGCATTGCTTACAGGAAGCCAGTCTGCATGCAAAGCTGCCTGCGACGCTTTCGCAGCAGCAGTAGAATTTGTGGCTGAAAATCCAAAAGAATAAACAGGGAGAGGGCCGCAGAAAATAACAGGCGGCGTCCCCTGGCGGAGGTAAAAAATGAATGCACTGGGAATGATTGAGACATACGGCTACCTTGCGGCAGTAGAGGCTTTGGACAGTGCATTAAAGGCTGCCAATGTATTTTTGGTAGATGTGGTCCGGGTAAGAGGCGGTCTGGTGACCGTGCTCATCGAAGGAGACGTAGGTGCAGTGAAAGCTGCAGCAGATGCTGCAGCGGCTGCAGCCGAAAGAGTGGGAGAAGTGGTAAGCGTACATGTGATTCCGCGGCCTGACAAGGATGTGAAGAGCATGCTCACTGCACACTCTGAGCACGGGAGAAAAGCCGATATCGTACCGGAGGAAACACCTGTCGAAGAACAGAAAGAGCAGTCCGTACAGAAGTCCGAAGAAAGCAGGACAGAAAATCCGGTTGAAGTGGAAGAGGAAGAACCGGAAGAACAGTCAGAAGAGACTTTGACAGAGCTGGTTTATACCAGGGAGGAAATGGAGAAGATGACCGTGGCCAAATTGAGAACCCTGGCACGGAAGCTGAAACTCCCCAGTCTGACTCCCCAGGAAATCCGCTTTGCGAAGAAGCAGGAACTGATTGAGGCTATCCTGAAATTTACCGGAGAAAAGAGGTAGATTATGCAGTTATATGACAAAGACCTTTTGTCAGTACAGGAAGTGCGCGAACTGGTAGAAAAAGCCAAGGCTGCACAGCAGGAGTTGGCAGCAAAGAGCCAGGCAGAGGTGGACAGAATCGTGAAATCTGTGGCACAGGCAGGCGTAAGAAATGCACAGCGTCTTGCAAAACTGGCACATGAAGAAACCGGATTCGGCGTAGAGGCTGACAAAGTAATTAAAAATGTATTCGCCAGCGACGGCGTATACCAGCACATAAAAGATATGAAAACCATCGGGGAACTGAGCCGGGATGAAGAACATAAAATTCGTACCATCGCAGTTCCGGTTGGGGTGATTGCAGGATTGATTCCTTCTACAAACCCTACATCAACCGCATTGTACAAATCAGAGATTGCCATTAAGGCGGGAAATGCCATTGTATTTTCTCCCCACCCTAATGCAAGAAACTGTATTCTGGAAACCGTAAAGGTTATCCGGCAGGCTATTGCAGAGGCAGGTGGAAATGAAAACCTGGTATCCTGTATTACCATTCCGACTATACAGGCGACAGACAATCTTATGCGCCACCCGGACGTATCCATGATATTGGCTACGGGCGGATCGGCTATGGTAAGAGCCGCATATTCTTCCGGAACCCCGGCTATCGGCGTGGGACCGGGAAACGGTCCGGCCTATATTGAGAAGACGGCAGATGTAAAACTGGCTGTTAAACGGATTCTGGATTCCAAAACCTTTGATAACGGAACTATCTGTGCCTCCGAGCAGTCGGTGGTATGCAATGAAGACATGCGCGGTGAGGTACAGGCTGAGATGGAACGGCAGGGCGCTTATTTCCTGACACCTGCTCAGAGTCAAAAGTTGGGAAGCTTTATCTTAAGAGCCAACGGAACCATGAATCCCATGATAGTGGGAAAATCTGCACAGGTCATTGCAGATTTGGCAGGAATCGATATACCGAAAGGCACCAGAGTGCTGGTGGCAGAGGAGACTGGTATCGGAAGGGGACACCCGTATTCCAATGAAAAACTGGCGCCGATTCTGGCTTTTTATACAGCGCCATCCTATGTGGAAATCTGTGAACTATGTACCGAAATCCTTCGTTACGAAGGCGCAGGACACACTTTCTCCATACACACAAAAGATGAGAGCATGGTTACTTATTTCGCACAGAGAATTCCGGCTTCCAGAATTATTGTAAATACCCCAAGCGCACTTGGCGGTATTGGAGGAACCACGGGACTGCAGCCGTCTCTGACACTTGGCTGCGGCGCGGTAGGAGGAAGCGCAACTTCTGAAAATGTGGGACCGAAGCATTTGATGAACCTGCGCTATGTGGCAGAGGGACTTTCCGAACTGGAAGACATCCGAAACAACCTTCCGGACTGTTCCGAAGGCATCTGCAAACCGCAGAAATATGACGATATTGACATTGACGCAGTGGTAAGCGAGATTATCAAGCGTCTTCAGAATTCTTAAAAATGAGAAAAGAATAAGGAGGATACGAATATGGCAGCACAACAGGCACTTGGAATGATTGAAACAAAGGGATTGGTAGCGTCCATAGAAGCAGCGGATGCCATGGTAAAGGCAGCAAATGTGACTCTGATTGGAAAAGAACATGTGGGCGGAGGTCTTGTAACCGTTATGGTAAGAGGTGACGTAGGTGCGGTAAAAGCAGCTACAGACGCAGGAGCAGCCGCAGCAGAACGTGTAGGTGAACTGGTTTCTATCCATGTAATCCCAAGACCACACGAAGAAGTAGAGGCAATTCTGCCATCTGTAAACAGATAGTCAGGAACAGAGCAAAAGGAGGATACGAATATGGCAGCACAACAGGCACTTGGAATGATTGAAACAAAGGGATTGGTAGCGTCCATAGAAGCAGCGGATGCCATGGTAAAGGCAGCAAATGTGACTCTGATTGGAAAAGAACACGTAGGCGGAGGCCTTGTAACCGTTATGGTAAGAGGCGACGTAGGCGCGGTAAAGGCAGCGACAGACGCAGGAGCAGCCGCAGCAGAACGCGTAGGCGAATTGATTTCCATTCATGTAATCCCAAGACCACATGAAGAAGTGGAATCCATTCTGCCTTCTCTTGACAAATAAAAGCGGCCAGCACAGACTGCTGGCTTTGTAAACAGCAGTGAGAGGAGGTGGATTACCTGATATGAAAGTGATAACAGAAGCTATATTACGCAGTGAACTTCGGGCATCTACCCCGGAAACTTATACTGTGCCGGAGGGAAAAATCCTCTCTCCGGCTGCAAGGGAATACTTACAGCAGTGTAAAATCCGCATTGAGAACGGGAAAGGGACCAAAATGGCAAAGAAAAGTCAGCAGACAGAAGAAGAGCGGGAAGAAAAACCGGAGATTCAGGCCACAAAAGTTCTGCCTATGCCAGAGGTACAGGTGGAAAAAGAGGCAAAGCCGAAATTTGTGGATTATGAAACCGGCGCTTATTATTATGAGAAACCCGAGCATATGACTCATTTGTACGGCAACACACTGGTGTCAAAAGACCATAAACGGATTTTCTTCCGCGGCAAACTGGACAGTCTGGAAACACTTTTTGTCCTGAATCAGACCATTCTTCAGGAAATGGGAGAATCCCAGAAGCTGCTTGATGATTTGCAGGACATTCTGGTAAGCCTGCGGGAAATGATGCGGTGTGACGTCATGGACGAACCTTTTCGCAGGGAATGTATTATCGGACTGAGCCATGCAGAGCTGAGGGAACATTCTCATAACCCTATGAAGTTTTACAATGTGAAGCAGATGGTGCTTCCGGATTATACACTGGGCAAGGCTTATGCACTTCTGAATCAGTTAAGGGCAGCCGTCCGTGAAGCAGAGGTGGCAGCAGCAACCGCTTTTCATGAGGGAAGAACCTACAAAAGAGAAGATATTATTGAAGAGTTGAACCGAATGTCCAGTGCTATGCACATCATCATGTGCAAGTATCTGGCAGAATCCTATAAGGAGTAAGCATGGAACAGTTGATAAACAAAGTGCTGGACACTATTACAAAGGCCGGACTGGTAGAGGTAGAGGTTTCCGCCCGCCATGTACATCTCACAGAAGAAGATGTGGAAAAACTTTTTGGAAAAGGGCAGGTGCTGCATGAAAAGCGCCCCCTTTCCCAAAAGGGACAGTTTTTAAGCGAAGAGCGGGTCACACTGATAGGTCCGAAAGGGAAAAAGGAACGCGTGGCAGTGCTTGGCCCTGTGCGGAAAGCCACTCAGGTGGAACTTTCCGTCAGCGACTGCGTAGCACTTGGGGTACAGGCGCCGCTTCGGGAATCCGGAGATGTGAAGGGCTCAGCCCCTATGATTATCGAGGGGCCGGCCGGCAGTATCGCTATTTCCGAGGGAACCATTGTGGCGCACAACCACATTCATGTCCCTACAGAGGTGGCCAGACTGCTGCAGATTTCCGATAAGGAGCATGTCAGCGTAAAAATATTAAGCGAGCGTCCGGTGACCTTTGATGATGTCATTGTCCGCGTCAGCGATGCATTTAATTTCAGAATGCACATTGATTTTGACGAAGCAAATGCAGCGTCAGTCCGGGGATTTACCCTGGGTAAGATTATACGGAAACAGTAAGGAGAACAGTTGCAGATGGACATCAGGCATGTGGAAGATTTTATGAGACGTGTGGCAGAATCAGAGACAAAAACCTTTCCTGTCAAAGGAAAACTGAAGGTGGGATTAGACCTGGGGACTGCATACATTGTTCTTGTGGTATTAGATGAAGAAAATAATCCCGTGGCATGTGAGAAGCAGGCAGCCAGCGTGCTGCGGGACGGAGTGGTTGTGGATTATTCCGGTGCCCTGGACATTGTCCGCCGCTTAAAGGCAAAGCTGGAAGAAAGACTGGGAAGAGAACTGATAAACTGTGCCATTGCCATGCCGGCAGGTACGGAGAGCAGCGCAAAAACTCACTGCTATGTGGCAGAGGGGGCAGGCTTTGAGGTCTCAGCCGTGTTGGACGAACCTAGTTCAGCCAACGCCGTGTATGAAATTCAGGACGGCGTCATTGTGGATATCGGCGGCGGAACCACCGGACTTGCCATTTTAAAAGGCGGAGAAGTGGTACAGGTAGAAGATGAGCCTACAGGCGGCACCCACCTTTCTCTGGTGCTTGCGGGTAATTATCACGTTACCTTTGCCGAGGCAGAGGAAATCAAACAGGATTACAGCAGACACAAGGAAATTCTTCCCGTGCTGAAAGCCGTGGTAGAGAAAATTGCCACCATCATCAACCGCTATGTAAAAGGGAAAGACATTGATACCATTTACCTGTGCGGCGGCACCTGCTGTCTGACGGGTATTGAAAAAATCATTGAAAAAGAGACAGGAATCAGAACAGTCAAGCCGGAAAATCCATTCCTGGTGACTCCGGCCGGGATTGCCATGAACTGTCAGCCTGCATAAGACAGGCAGAAAAAGCAGAAAGGAGGAGAATCGCGTGGACACAGAGTTGTTAAACGAAATCTGTAAAAGAGTGAAGGAAAAACTGCAGGATGTACAACTGCCTTCTATTCTGGTTCTCACCGAAGAACACGGAACCATTTGCCATGAAACGTTGGAGAACACAGAACTTGGCAGATATTACCACATGGAGTGCGCCCTGCTTGCTGACTATCAGTGCTGTGTGAAGGACTGTGAGGCCGTGGTGCTCTACACCCTGTCAAACGAGGCGTTGGGAAAAGTTACCCATGGCATTTTCGACAATGGTTTTACCAGACTTCTGGGACAGGCGATTCTGGAGGGAAAGAAAATTTATGCCGCAGAAGAAGGCATTGAACTTTGCCGATACCGGAATACAGCGCCAAAGGCCTTTTACGGATGCCTGGAAACCAATCTGCAGCTGTTAAAGGACAGCGGCCTGGTGATTGCCCCTCATGAGCAGATACCAGATTTGATTCTGCACGGCACGGCCACAGAAACTGCAGGCAGCGGGGAAACCGCAGAGTATTGTCCAAAAGAGACGGAAAAAATGCCGGAATGCAGCCATACAGAGCCAGGCAGATGTACAGCCGAGGACAGTACAGAAGAACTGCGGGAAGCCGTGCTGGATAAGAAAATTATTACGGAAAAAGATATGATTTCTCTGGGAAACCAGCGAATAAAACAGGTGATTATCAGAGAAAAATCCATTTTATCCGATTTGGCTAAAGAATATGCTGCAAAACATAAAATCATCATAGAACGCAGAGATATCTCCTCAGGAAAGAGAGAAAAGCGCCTATGAAAACAGGAAAAGTTATCGGAACCATCTGGGCAACCAGAAAAGAGGAAAAACTGGCAGGGCTGAAGCTTCTGGTTATTCAGCCGGTGAACCTGCTGGACGATAAACCCATCGAGTATCCCATTGTGGCGGCGGATATCATTGGCGCCGGAGTGGGAGAAAAAGTGATTTATGTAGGCGGAAGTTCTGCCCGGAATGCGGCAGGGGGAAGCGATATTCCCGTGGACGCCACTGTGGTGGGCATTGTAGATGACCAGGAAATAGAGGAAGATATGATTTAAGCGGAAAGCGGTGAGGCAATGAGTTTCGTAGAAACCATCAAAGAAGCGGGAATCGTGGGAGCCGGCGGCGCCGGTTTCCCCACTTATGTGAAACTGAATGCGAAAGCAGAGTATTTTATCATCAATGCGGCAGAATGCGAGCCGCTGATTGAGACAGATAAGTATCTCTGCAGAACATTTCCCGAAAGAATTATCAGGACGGCAGTGCGGATTGCGGAACATCTGGAAGCAGCCCACTGTGTCATTGCCATAAAGGCAAAATATAAGAGAGAAATCGCTGCTCTGCAGGCAGAAATTGAGCGCCAGAACGCCAGAGTGGAAATTTGCGGTATGAGAACCTTTTATCCTGCCGGAGATGAGCAGGTCATTGTATATGAAGTTACAGGAAGAAGTGTTCCCGAAAGGGGGCTGCCTCTGGATGTGGGCTGTGTGGTAGACAATGTGGGAACTGTGCTCTCTATTGCAGACGCACTGGAGGGAAAACCTGTTTCCGAAAAATACCTTTCTGTTACCGGTGCGGTGAAGCGTACAGGCATGTATCATGTGCCGCTTGGAACACCCATTACACAGATACTAAGCGATGCAGAGCTTACAGAACGGGAGTACGCAGTTATTGTGGGCGGTCCCATGATGGGAAAAATGTTGAGAGAAGAGGACGAAATCCACAGAGCTACGGTCACAAAGACCACGGGAAATCTTCTCGTACTGCCGAAAGATCATTATCTGGTAAAGAGAAGTGAACTTCCAAGAGAGCGCATGATTCGCCAGGCAGCCGCAGCATGTATCCAGTGTAAAATGTGCACGGATATGTGTCCCCGTTTTATGCTGGGACATGAAGTAAGACCTAATGTAGTTATGAGAAACCTGTGGAGAGAGAGTATGCTCGCCGATGCAGCAGAGTATGAAAAAGCTTTTGGCAGCGCCGTGAACTGCTGCAGCTGCGGCATCTGTGAAATGTTTGCCTGCCCTATGGGACTTTCACCCAGGAGGATGAATGAATACGCAAAAGGGCTGCTGAGAGAAAAGGGAATCAATCCTCAGAAAAACATGTATCCGGAAGCCAGAGAAGCCATACAGAACCGTAAGATTCCCACAGAACGGCTCATCGCCAGACTGGAACTTACCGCGTATGTAACCCATGAACTTCCCGTAGAAAAAGAACTGGAAGTTAAAGCGTGCCGGATTTTACTGTCTCAGCATATCGGCAAACCGGCTCAGGCTGTGGTGCATGAGGGTGAGTATGTGGAAAAGAACGCTCTGGTGGCTCAGGCAGCGGAAGGCCTTTCTGTAAATATTCATACAGGACTGGCAGGGATTGTAAAAGAAGTGACAGATACATACATCAGAATCTGTGGAGAGGAGGTATAAATCATGGGCAAAGCAATCGGTATGGTGGAACTGTCCAGCATTGCAAGGGGAATTGAAACCAGCGACTTTATGGTAAAAGCCGCGCAGGTAGATTTGATACGCTCTTCCACAGTTTGTCCGGGAAAATATATTATCATTGTAGGCGGTGACACAGGAGATGTGAAAGCTGCAATGGAGGAAGGACTGGCAAAAGGCGGAGCTTATGTGGTGGATTCCCTGAACATTTCCAATGTACACGAACAACTGATTCCGGCGCTTGCCGGAACCGTGGCAGTGGAAAATCCGGGAGCTGTAGGCGTATTGGAATTTTATTCCGTGGCTTCTGCCATTCTGGCTGCAGATGAAGCGGCCAAGGCGGCCAGCATCACGCTGATTGAAGTGCGTATCGGCTATGCTATTGGAGGAAAAGGTTTTGTGACTCTGACCGGAGATGTAGGGGCAGTGCGGGCTGCCGTGGAAGCAGCAAAACAGGACAAAGACCTGTATGTGGAAAGTACCGTTATTCCGCGGCCTTCTCCACAGGTTTTCCAGTCCTTGCTGTAACTACACTTTAAGAGAAAAGGCTGCAGTGTCAGACAAGGCAGCAGGAGGAGGAAAGTATGTTTCAGGAATTAATTGACAATATTACCAACGTCGAGGTTTTTACACAAAGTATCAAAGACTGGGTTTCCGGTCTGTCCATTAACTCAGTTATCATTTTAGTCATGATGATTTTCATGATCGTAGGCGCCGTGGATAAAATACGGGGCAACAAACACGGATACGGCGAGCAGTTTGAAGAAGGCTTTAACGCCATGGGACCTCTTGCTATGGCTATGGCAGGCGTTGTTGCAGCAGCGCCGGTACTGGCGATTTTATTAAAACCGATTATCGTCCCTATTTACGAACTGCTGGGCGCAGACGCATCCATGTTTGCAACCACACTTCTGGCCTGTGATATGGGTGGATACCCCCTGGCTATGGAATTGGCAGGAACGAAAACACTTGGTAACTTCTCAGGTTTGATACTGGGAACCATGATGGGACCTACTCTGGTATTTACTATTCCGGTAGCCCTTTCTATTATTAAAAAAGAAGATAGACCATACCTTGGTGCTGGTATTCTCGCCGGTATGATTACCATTCCTATCGGATGTATCGCCGGCGGTCTGGTTATGAACGTGACTCAGTACAAGATTAATATTCTGACTATTTTAGTAAACCTGATTCCAGTTATCATCATCGCAGGTCTCATTGTTCTCGGCCTATGGTTTGCACCGGCAAAAATGATTAGCGGATTTAATAAATTTGGTACAGGTGTTACCATCGTTATTACAGCCTTGACAGCTATTGCTGTTTTTGAGTATCAGACAAAGATTAAATTCCCGCTGTTCAATATCATGGTAGAGCCAAATGCAGACGGTGTCATTCCTCTGGAATCCGGACTTTTGACATGTGGACAGATTTCTATCGTATTAATCGGTGCTTTCCCTATGGTACTCTGGATTACCCGTACGTTTGGAAAGGCCTTAAATACCCTGGGCAAAAAATTCGGTATGGACGAAAACGGTTCTGCAGGTATGGTAGCAACATTGGCTAACAACATTGCCATGTTTAACATCATGGACAAGATGAACCCTAAAGGAAAACTGTTAAACGTTGCATTTGCAGTCAGTGCAGCCTTTGTATTTGGTGACCACCTTGGATTTACCGCAGGTGTCAATTCCGAAATGATTTTCCCGGTTATCGTAGGAAAGCTGGTAGCTGGTATTACAGCGCTGATTCTTGCTAATATTCTTTCACCGAAGCTGCTGTCCAAGGTACAGAGCGCACAGACGGAAAAATAGGAAGAATAAGACAAAAAGAGCATTCCGAAAGGAGAGGTAGCAGAAATGAACGTAAGTGAAGAACTGATTCGTGAGGTAGTAAAGCAGGTACTGGCAGAATCCGCCAAAGCGGAAACTCCCAAAGAAGATTTTGTAAAGGAAAAAGACCCCAGCGGAATCCTGAAAATTCAGACAGATACCGTAAAATGTGAGCCTTTTAAACAGGAAGGTGTGGCTCTGAAAGATGTGGTCACACTGGAAGAAGCACCCAGAATGGGATGCGGCATTATGGAACTGGACCACACCAGTTTTGAATGGACGCTGACTTATGATGAGTACGACTTGGACATTGACGGGGTGCTGGAAATCGAGATTGACGGACGTGTGGTAACAGGAAACCCGGGAGATATCATTTACATTCCGAAAAATTCCCATATTCACTTCCAGACTCCTTCCAAGACCAGATATGCGTATTTTGTATATCCGGCAGACTGGCAGTAAAAAGGAGAGAGAAGCATGGATATTCGCTTTGTACGGCCTGAAGAAGAAGCACAGCTGGCGACAAATGTGGTGACGGGATTTCCTTCTAAAACGCCGGAGGCTCTGCTTCACAATATGGCGGGAGAATTGAAAAGTCCGGAAGAAGGGCATTATCTGGGCTGCTTTGATGACAGTGGAAATCTGATTGGTTCTTCTCTTCTGATGGATTTTGAAGTGAATGTGCGGGGAAAGCTGATGCAGATGGGCGGAACGGCTTATCTGTCCACTAGCTTTCTCCACAAGAAAGAGCACATCGCCAAAAACCTTGTCCGTGTAGGGCTGGGATTTTTTGCAAAGACGGGCAGAACCGTGGGTGCGCTGCACCCCTTTAACCCTGCCTTTTATCATAAAATGGGCTTCGGTTACTGCAATGAAACCATGATGTATTCTCCCCGTCCCCAATATATCCGTTCTTATGGTGACAAATCCGGGTTATCCTATGCAAAGCCGGAGGAGAGAGAGGAAATTCTGGAATTTTACAGAACGTATGCCGGGAAAACTCACGGGGCTACACTGCACCCCTTTATGGATAAGCATCGGATTTTTGATATGCCGTATGTGGTGGTGTGCAGAAGAGAGGGCAGGATTACAGGATATCTCACCTTTGAATTTGCAGAGGTAGACCATTATACAGATATGTATCATGACTTGGTTGTACGGGAACTGATCTGTGAGGACATGGAGACCATGAAGCAGTTTCTCACTTTCTTTGCTTCCCAGACAGACCAGATAGAACGGGTGCGGATTTATACTTATGAAGAATTTTTCCATATGATGTTTACCAACCCGGACAGCGGCGAAAATCGGGCTTTTGACGGGGCCATTCAGGAAATCGGAAGAAAGAACATGGGGTACATGTTCCGGATTCTGGATTTGAAGGGCTATTTTGCCCAGCAGAATCACTGTCAGCAGCCTGTAGAAAGAGAATTTACGCTGGAACTGCAGGTGGAAGATGATTTTATGGAACAGAACAACGGAAGTATCCTTCTCCACATACAGGAGGGCAAGGTGCTTCTGACCCGCGACCGGGAAGCCGACGTGGTGCTGAAATCCAATATTGCGGATTTATCCTCTCTTGTTATGGGCGCCATTCCCCTTTCAGCATTTCTGTGGACAGGGAGAATGGAATGCAGCGACAGGAAATATGAGGAAGATATTCAAAGAGCCATTGGCTGGAATGAGAAGCCGAAAAACTATACATATTTTTAAAATTCTAAGGAGTGTGTCCTGCGGAAAGGCTGCGGGATACACTTCTTGTTTTTTGCTTGAAATTTAAGAAAACTTATCTATACTTTTATCACGAACAATAGTATAATAAAAAAGATTACAGTTAAAATACGATATTACAGTTACAGGAGGAAACGGAAAATGCTCCATGCATTCTCACGTTCAGAAGAACTATTAGGAAGGGAAGGGCTTCAGAAACTGGCCAATTCCCGCATTGCAGTTTTTGGTATCGGCGGAGTGGGCTCTTATGTGGTGGAAGCTCTGGCAAGAGCCGGAGTAGGCTCTCTGACTTTGGTAGACCATGACGAAGTCAGCCTGACTAATTTAAACAGACAGCTGGTGGCGCTGCGCTCCACAATGGGCAAAAAGAAAGTGCTGGTAGCAAAGGAGAGAATTTTGGATATTAACCGGGACGCGGTTGTCCATACTTACGACACCTTTTTTGGCGAGGAAACAGCAGATTTGTTTGATTTTTCAGCCTTTGACTATGTGATAGATGCCGTGGATACCGTATCGGCTAAGCTGCTTCTGATTGAGAAGGCGAAGGAAGCGGGAATTCCTGTGATTTCCTGTATGGGAACCGGGAACAAGCTGAATCCTTCTTGTTTTCAGGTAGCGGACATCTCTAAAACCAGCGTGTGCCCGCTGGCGAAAGTTATGCGCGCAGAATTGAAAAAGCGAAGAATCAAGAAGGTGAAAGTGCTGTTTTCCACAGAAGTGGTGGCAAAGAAAAAACGGAAAGAGCCGCCGCTGGAAGTCAGAAGCGGCAGCAAAAGACCGGTGCCGGCCAGCGTCTCTTTTGTGCCGGGTGTGGCGGGATTGATGATTGCCGGAGAGGTTATTAGAGACCTGGTATTTCAGAAATAAATAAAAGAGGTATTCAGATGGAAAATAAGATAGAAAATCGCTTCTGCAGTTGTCTGGGAAGTGATAATGTGAAGCGGAAGGAACCTATGAAAAATCATACCACCTTCCGTATCGGAGGTCCGGCAGACTATTATCTCTGCCCCCATAGTACAGAGGAGCTGCAGAAAGTTATACAAATTTGTAAAGAAGAGAAGCTTCCTTTTTTCGTACAGGGAAACGGAAGCAATCTTCTGGTCAGCGACAGAGGGTACAGGGGAGTTGTGATTCAGCTTGGAAAAAACTTCAGTGATATGGAAGTAAAGGATGAGCGGATTCTGGTAAAAGCAGGTGCTCTTTTGTCAAAGACAGCAAAGGAAGCGCTGGACGCAGGACTGGCAGGCATGGAAGCCGTATCCGGTATTCCGGGAACCATAGGCGGGGCGGTAATGATGAACGCTGGTGCTTACGGCGGTGAGATGAAAGATATTGTGGAGTCTGTCACTGTGCTGAACCAGGAGGGAGAACTTCTTACCCTGTCGGCAGAAGAGATGAAAATGGGATACAGAACCAGCATTGTGAAGGAAAAAGAATATATCGTGGTGTCGGCTGTGTTAAAGCTACGCCGGGGAGAGCGGCAGATCATTCGTGAGCAGATGGAGGATTACAAAGAGCGCAGAGTGACAAAGCAGCCCCTGGATATGCCAAGTGCAGGCAGCACCTTTAAAAGGCCGGAGGGATATTTTGCAGGCAAGCTGATTATGGACGCAGGACTTCGGGGATTTTCTGTGGGCGGCGCCCAGGTGTCTGAGAAACACTGTGGCTTTGTGGTGAACAAAGGAGAGGCCACAGCTCAGGACGTACTGGATTTGATTCATGAAGTACAAAGGCGGGTAAAAGAACAGTTTGGAGTGGAACTGGAGCCGGAAGTGCGGTTTCTGGGAGAGTTTTAGGAGGAGTTATGCGGTTTGTAATTGTGACGGGCATGTCAGGGGCAGGCAAAAGTACGGCGCTGAAGATGTTGGAGGACATGGAATATTTCTGTGTGGACAATCTGCCGGTGCCTCTGATTGACAAGTTTATACAACTGATTCGTGACGGCGGTCCGGGTGAAATCGAAAGGGTGGCTGTAGGCGTGGACATTCGGAGCGGCAAATCTCTGGACGAACTGGTGTCTGTACTGGAAAATATTCAGTTCCCCGGTGTTGGTATGGAAATTCTTTTCCTGGATGCAGACGAGGATACACTGGTAAGAAGGTATAAGGAGACAAGACGCAGTCACCCTCTGGCAGGGAATGGCAGAGTGGACGACGGTATTCATAAAGAGCGGGAAAAGCTGAGAACGTTGAAGGAATATGCAGATTATATTCTGGATACCAGCAAGCTTTTGACCAGGGAATTAAAGGCAGAACTGGCAAAAATCTTTGTGGAAAACAGAGCGTTTAAAAACCTTATGGTAACAGTACTTTCCTTTGGATTTAAGTATGGAATTCCCCAGGATGCGGATTTGGTATTTGATGTGCGTTTTCTTCCGAATCCCTATTATCTGAAGAATCTCCGTCCTTTAAGCGGGAACGACGCTCCGGTTCGGGATTATGTGATGAGTTTTGATTTGGCTCATACTTTTTCAGACAAACTGGAGGACATGGTTCGTTTTCTGATTCCGAATTATATTACAGAAGGCAAGACTCAGTTGGTCATTGCCGTGGGCTGTACAGGAGGCAAACACCGTTCCGTAACACTGGCTAATGAGTTGTACCGCCGTCTGGGCGAAAACGAGGAATACGGGGTCAGAGTAGAACATAGAGATATAGAAAAGGATGGGAAAAAATGTCTTTCTCCGGAAATGTAAAAGAGGAGTTGCTTCGCCAGGTAGACCCTGCCAGACATTGCAGGATTGCGGAGCTGGCTGCCATCATTGCCTTTCATGGCGAGATTATCCGTCTGTCAACCAAAGAAATTATTCTCAGGATATCTGCGGAAAATGAAAGTATTATAAGAAAATGCTTTACATTACTGGAAAAAACGTTTAAAATAAATGGCGAAGTTTCTATTGATAAAAGAATAGTCAAAAAAAACAACCGATTCACAATTGACGTAGAGGACCCGGAGGAAACTGTGAAGATTTTACAGGCTGTGAAGCTTCTGACAGCGGAAAGAAGACCCGTACACAGTGATACCCTGGTCAGCCAAATGGTTATTCAGAAGAATTGCTGCAGACGTGCATTTTTAAGAGGTGCATTTCTGTGTGCCGGCTCTATCAGCGATCCAGAGAAGTTTTATCATTTTGAAATCGTGTGTACGACTCCGGCGAAGGCCTTGCAGCTGCAGGAAATTATCCAGTCTTTTGAAATTGATGCCAAGATAGTAAAACGCAAAAAGTATCATGTTGTTTATGTAAAGGAAGGCGCACAAATCGTAGAACTTTTGGGACTTATGGGAGCAGGGGTGTCTCTTATGAACCTGGAAAATGTCAGGATTCTGAAAGGCATGCGCAACACTGTAAACAGAAAGGTGAACTGCGAAACAGCGAATATCAACAAAACGGTAAATGCCGCTGTGAAGCAGATGGAGGATATTATTTATATCCGGGATACCGTAGGTCTCCACAGACTGCCGGAAAATCTGGAAGAGACAGCTTTATTGAGATTGGAATATCCACAGGCATCATTGAAGGAACTTGGAACTTTACTGTCAATCCCTGTAGGAAAATCCGGTATTAATCACAGACTGCGGAAAATATGCAGCATAGCAGAGGAGCTCAGAGGAGTCAAGGAGGAACAAGTATGATTAGAAAGTCTATTACTATCGGAATCTCAAACGGTCTGGAGGCAAGACCTATCGCAATGCTTGTACAGGTAGCGAGCCAGTATACAAGCAACATTTACCTGGAAAGCGAGGCAAGAAAGGTGAATGCCAAGAGTATTATGGGAATGATGAGTCTTGGATTGGATAACGGGGAAAGTGTAACAGTATCTGTAGATGGTGCTGATGAAGAAGAAGCTATGAAGAGCATAGAAGAATACCTGAGTAATAAAGCGAAATAATAGGAAAAGGAAAATATAAAGAGAATGTGAGCGGCCAGCGGGAATTCCATCTTTGGAAACCGGCTGGCCGTTTTTGCGGAAAAGTATCTATTTCTGCCCCTCGCAGGGGGCATTTTCGCCCCGTGCCACCGGATACTGTTGGCGGAACCAGTAAGTATAAAAATTCTGAAAGCCCAGGGCTTCATACAGTTTTTTTGCAGGAAGATTCCCTTGCACCACCTGCAGATAAGCAAAAGCCGCACCGTGCTGTCTGGAAGCTTCCAGCAGTGTTTCACAGATATCCCGCCCAATTCCTTTTCCACGGAAGTCCTGGTGTACGTGAATGGCATAGAGCCCTACATAATCCCGGTCCAGAATACCCAGTCCTGTTCCTATAATTTTGCCGTCATGCCATGCGCATACGGCCAGAGTGTCTTTTGGAATGGCTGCATACATGGAAGGGACGATTTTTAAATGGGTCTCGTTTGTCATTCCCTTCATGGTAAACAGACCTTTCAGCCACTGGTCTGAAATTTTCGTATGAAGGCTGATATTTGGATTCTGTTTTCCGGACATCTTATACGCATACAGATTCTGTGTCATCACCTCCGTTACATGAGCCATGAAATACCCACGTTCCATCAGCTTCTGGTCAAAAGAACTGTCCATCAGAGGGTTGATCTTGTAAATAGCCGGAGTTCCCCATTTTTCATAAATTTCTTCACAGTAATCCAACTTGTCCTGTAAGGGAATGGAAGAAAGGCCAAGCTGTTCAATACAGTTTGTTCTGTGCGTATAAAAATAAGAAAACCGGAGAATCCACCCGTCATATATCTGTATTTGATAAGAGGGCCAGGCGTTTAGAGAAAGATCTTCGATGATTTTAATTTTCTGTTTTGTATCCATAGGGGTTCCACCTTTTGTGTTGCTATTCATTTAAAGCGTTAAATAGTAACATTATTATAATGGAAGGTGGGGGAAGAATCAAGGCCTGCCTTGCAATCAGGAGAAAGTTGTAGTAGAATTGAGAAACAAGAGAAAATACAGGAGGCAAGATAAAATGAAAACAGAAAACGCTTGGAAAAAATACAGTGACAAAACAGAAGTTTTTGATTTTTGCGAAAAATATAAATCCTTTATGAGCACCTGCAAGACAGAGAGAGAATGTGTGACTGAAATGGTACAGCAGGCAGAAGCGGCCGGATACCGCAATCTGAATGAAGTGATTGAACATGGTGAGAGCCTGAAGCCGGGAGATAAAGTATATGCCAACAATATGGGAAAATGCCTGGCTATGTACCTTATCGGTGAAGAACCCATGGAAAAAGGTATGAGAATCCTGGGCGCGCATATTGACTCCCCAAGACTGGATTTGAAACAGAATCCTTTATATGAAGACCAGGAACAGGCACTTCTGGATACCCATTATTACGGCGGTGTGAAGAAATATCAGTGGGTGACCCTTCCTATGGCGCTTCACGGGACTGTGGCAAAGAAAAACGGGGAAGTGGTGAATGTGGTTATCGGTGAAGACGGAGATGACCCGGTAGTTGGTATTTCCGACCTCCTGGTTCATTTGTCTGCAAAGCAGCTCCAGAAAACGGCTGCAGAAGTCATTGAGGGAGAAAACCTGAACGTGTTGGTAGGAAGCATGCCTTTGGAGGGCAAGGAAGAAGAACCGGTCAGAGCACAGATTCTCTCTATTCTGAAAGAAAAATATGATATGGAAGAGGAAGATTTTCTTTCAGCAGAATTTGAAGTAGTACCGGCAGGTCCGGCCAGAGATTACGGTCTGGACAGGAGCATGATTATGGCTTACGGACATGATGACCGTGTCTGCTCTTATCCTTCCTTTATGGCGACTCTTGCACAGGACAAAGTAAAATATACCTCCGTGTGCCTGCTGGTAGATAAGGAAGAAATCGGAAGTGTGGGAGCTACTGGTATGCAGTCCCGCTTCTTTGAAAATACCACAGCAGAGGTTATGCATGCAGCAGGACAATACAGCGAACTGCTTTTGAGAAGAGCGCTGAAAAATTCCATGATGCTGTCTTCGGACGTAAGCGCAGCCTTTGACCCTAATTATCCGGAAGTGATGGAAAAGAAAAACAGCGCATACCTGGGACACGGTATTACCTTCAACAAATACACCGGCTCCAGAGGAAAAGGCGGCTCTAATGACGCCAACCCGGAATACATTGCAAAACTGCGCAAAATTATGGATGACAACCAGGTTTCTTTCCAGACAGCAGAGCTTGGAAAAGTAGATCAGGGCGGTGGCGGAACCATTGCCTACATATTGGCTAACTATAATATGGAAGTAATTGACTGCGGTGTGGCAGTGCTGAATATGCATGCTCCATGGGAAATTGCAAGCAAAGTGGATATCTACGAAGCTTACAGAGGCTACTGCGCTTTCCTTTCAGCGGAAACGAAATAATAAATTGGCACTATACATCTGTGCCGAAAAATGTTAATATAGACTATATTATGAAAACATGAAGGCAAAGTTGTAAAGTGAGGAGTACACAAATGTCAAAAATACTGAAAATTATAGTGAATCTGGTGGTTCTCTTTTCCATAATCATTGCAGCCGCTCTTCTGGTACCTCCCTTTGCCGGGGTGGATACGGTTATGAATGATAATACCGGAACAGACACAAATCTTCCTGTGGGTTCAGTGGCCTACGGAAAGAGCGTCAATGTAAAGAAACTGGAAAAGAAGGACAAGATTATCTATAACGAAGGTTCCAGTACCTACATTTATGAAATTCAGGATATGGATGCCAGTGCAGGTGTTTATCAGGTAAAAGATGTCTACAGCAAAAGCAGTGACACTGAAAATATTAACTTGAAGAAATCTGTTCCTAAGGTTGTGGCAGTGGTTCCCTTCATCGGATATGCAGCTATCGCCCTTCAGAGCAAAGAAGGGTTGATAGTAGTAGGCGTGGGAATTGTTTTCTTGGTGATTCTCTTCATTCTTTCAGAACTGTGGCGAAAAGACAGGGATGAAGAGGATGATGAAGAGGATGACGAAGAGTATGAGGATGTAGAAGAAGAGGAAGACGAAGATGACGAAGATGACGAGGAAGAAGAACTCAGTTTCAGGGAACGTCGTCGTCTGAAAAAAGAAGAAAGACAGCGCCGAAAATTGGCAAAGAAGGGACTTCTGGATGATGAGGAGGAGGACGAGGATGAAGAACTTCCACCAGCTTCCGCAGAGAAAGAAAGTCCGGAGCTTCAGGGGTTTGATGATGCCATGAAGGATGCCATGTCTTCTATTGCTATGGGTGTTGCGGCGGTCAGTGAACCGGAACAGGCACCAGATGCTACCATAGTTATGCCAAATGCAGAAGAACTGGAAAATGCAGCAGAGCAAGCGGGGCAAGAAGTTGCACAGAGCGGTCTAAAGACAGAGCAGGCGGAAATTTCTGTTGAACCGGAGACAGAAGTCTCTGATTCTGAGAACCATAATAATATAGAAGAAACAGAGTCTGAAGAGGCAGAAGAAGAGGCAGCGATTGATGTAAATGCGGTACCGAAAAGCCCAAGTGTACAGGAACTTCTCGCCAAGGCACAGGCAGCAGGAGAAGCGCCGGAAATCAAGACCGACGAAGAAAATAAAGTTACATTGCTGGATTATTCAGATATCGTATAAGAAGAGAAAACTGTCCCATGGAACAGCGGTCAGGAATACAACAAATTTCTGATATGCGTTAGTGGGACAGTTTTTTATTGTGCCGACAGCTTTTTTTTGTTATGTATGAAAAAAAATACAAAAAAATAAAAAAACTATTGAAAAAAAACTTGCATTTTGGAAAAACTTCCATTATACTAACAAGTGCTGTGACATGATAGCTATGAAGCGCGAGGTTGCTGTCAAAGACAGGTTTTCCGTGGAGCGAATGTCAAGTTAGGAAACTGACGACAAGTCACTGTATTACATCTAAAGACTTACCACTAAGGTGGGAGTGTGTGCAGAATTGAAATGACACACACGGGAATGTGTACAGTCGCCGCTTGTCGTACTAATTAAAAGTGCGAAAAGGAGGAGACTTTTTTTATGGCAAGTCAAGTAATGAGAATCACTTTAAAAGCTTATGACCATCAGTTAGTAGATGCGTCAGCAGGCAAAATCATCGAAACTGTTAAGAAGAATGGAGCAACTGTTAGCGGACCGGTACCGCTTCCTACAAAGAAAGAAGTAGTAACAATCCTGCGTGCAGTTCACAAATACAAAGATTCCAGAGAACAGTTCGAGCAGAGAACTCATAAAAGACTGATTGATATCATTGCACCGACACAGAAAACAGTTGACGCTCTGGCAAGACTGGAAATGCCGGCTGGTGTTTATATTGATATCAAAATGAAACAGAAATAATTCTGTTTAAGGTTAAGAGAGATTATCCTTACAAGGTTGATATAGAAGCAATGCTTTAAGCATCCACTTATGTTGACTGTTTGTCTAGGATGATTGCACATCACAGTGTAATCCGCTGTAGATTCACAGGAGGTAAAAAGAATGAAGAAAGCAATCTTAGCTACTAAAGTCGGAATGACTCAAATCTTCAACGAAGACGGAGTATTAACTCCAGTAACTGTATTGCAGGCTGGTCCTTGTGTAGTAACACAGGTTAAGACCATGGACAATGACGGTTACGAAGCAGTACAGGTTGGTTTTGCTGACAAGAGAGAAAATCTTGTAAACAAACCAATGAAAGGACACTTTGACAAAGCTGGTGTTTCCTGCAAGAGATTCGTCAGAGAATTAAAATTAGAAGGCGAATACACATTAGGACAGGAAATCAAAGCTGACATCTTTGCGGCAGGCGACAAAATCGACGCAACTGCAATCAGCAAAGGTAAAGGATTCCAGGGTGCTATCAAGAGACACGGACAGTCCAGAGGACCTATGGCTCACGGTTCCAAATATCACCGTCATGCAGGTTCCAACGGTGCTTGTTCTGACCCATCCAAAGTATTCAAAGGAAAAAGAATGCCAGGACACATGGGACATGTAAAGGTAACTGTTCAGAATCTGGAAGTTGTAAGAGTTGACGCTGAAAACAACTTACTGTTAGTAAAAGGCGCAGTTCCGGGACCTAAGAAATCCTTAGTTACAATCAAAGAAACTGTAAAATGCGGTAAATAAGTTTTCGTTGGAAAGGAGGACCACATAAAATGGCAAACGTATCTGTTTATAATATGGAAGGCAAAGAAGTTGGAACAATGGAATTAAACGATGCAGTGTTCGGTGTTGAAGTCAACGACCACTTAGTGCATTTAGCAGTTGTTCGCCAGCTTGCAAATAATCGTCAGGGAACACAGAAAGCAAAAACACGTTCTGAAGTTTCCGGAGGCGGAAGAAAACCTTGGAGACAGAAAGGAACTGGTCATGCAAGACAGGGTTCAACAAGAGCTCCACAGTGGACAGGCGGCGGAGTTGTATTCGCTCCTACACCAAGAGACTATTCCGTTAAAATGAATAAGAAAGAAAGAAGATTAGCTCTTAAATCCGCTCTGACAAGCAGAGTTCAGGAAAACAAGCTTATCGTTCTTGATGAACTGAAATTAGATGAAGTAAAAACAAAAGCAATGCAGAATGTTTTAAATAACTTAAATGTTTCTAAAGCAATGGTTGTTTTAGCTGACAACGATGCAAACGTAGTATTATCTGCAAGAAACATTCCTGATGTTATCACAGCACTGCCAAATACAATCAACGTATATGACGTGCTGAAATACAACACAGTAATCTTAACAAAAGCTTCTGCAGCAGCGATCGAGGAGGTATACGCATAATGGCAAACGTAAAGTATTATGATGTAATCCTGAAACCAGTTGTGACTGAAAAAAGTATGGCTGCTATGGGCGAGAAAAAATATACTTTCTTAGTTCACACAGATGCAAACAAAACAATGATTAAAGAAGCTGTTGAGAAAATGTTCGAAGGAACAAAAGTAAAATCTGTCAACACAATGAACTTAGACGGAAAGAACAAAAGACGCGGTATGACTTTTGGAAAAACTGCTAAGACAAAAAAAGCTATTGTTACATTGACAGAAGACAGCAAAGATATTGAAATCTTTGAAGGACTTTAATTCAAGTCTTTCGGTTGCGGAAATATAGACAAGCAGTCGAGAAAAAATAATCCGATATTTGGCTGCGGCAAAGAAACACCAGGGTATGTTGAAGGCCCAATGGTGCAGTTATGAAAGGAGAGACAGTAATGGGAATTAAAACATACAGCCCATATACACCTTCCAGAAGACACATGACAGGTTCTGATTTCTCAGAAATCACAACTTCTACACCAGAGAAATCTCTGGTAGTGTCCTTAAAGAAAAATGCTGGACGTAATAATCAGGGTAAAATTACAGTTAGACACCGCGGAGGCGGAAACAGAAGAAAATACAGAATCATCGACTTTAAGAGAAGAAAAGATGATATCCCTGCAACAGTTAAAACCATCGAATACGACCCGAACAGAACAGCTAATATTGCTCTTATCTCATATGCTGACGGTGAGAAAGCATACATCTTAGCTCCGGAAGGTTTAAAAGTTGGTATGAAGATTATGAATGGTGCTAATGCCGAAGTAAGAGTTGGTAACTGCTTACCATTATCTGAAATTCCGGTTGGTACTATGATTCACAATATCGAGCTGTATCCGGGAAAAGGCGGACAGTTAGTTCGTTCCGCTGGTAACGGAGCACAGTTAATGGCAAAAGAAGGCAAATATGCAACACTTCGTCTGCCATCAGGTGAAATGAGAATGGTTCCATTAAACTGCCGCGCTTCTATCGGCGTTGTGGGAAATGGCGAGCACAGCCTTATTAACATTGGTAAAGCAGGACGTAAACGTCACATGGGTATCAGACCTACAGTTCGCGGTTCCGTTATGAACCCGAATGACCATCCACACGGTGGTGGTGAAGGTAAGACTGGTATCGGACGCCCAGGTCCATGTACACCATGGGGCAAACCGGCTCTTGGCTTGAAGACAAGAAAGAAAAAGAAACAGTCTAACAAGTTGATCGTAAGAAGAAGAGATGGTAAAACATTAGCTAAATAGTAGGAGGTAAGACAATGGCTCGTTCATTAAAAAAAGGACCGTTCGCAGATGAAAGCTTACTGAAAAAAGTAGACGCTATGAATGCTGCTGGCGATAAGACAGTTATCAAAACATGGTCACGTCGTTCCACAATTTTCCCTTCCTTCGTTGGACATACAATCGCTGTTCATGACGGAAGAAAACATGTGCCGGTGTATGTAACAGAAGATATGGTTGGTCACAAACTTGGTGAGTTCGTAGCAACCAGAACATACAGAGGACATGGAAAAGACGAGAAAAAATCAGGTGTTCGCTAATATTTGAAAGGAGGCTTTTATCATGGCAAAAGGACATAGAAGTCAGATTAAAAGAGCAAGAAATGCTAATAAAGATACAAGACCGTCTGCAAAATTATCCTACGCAAGAATGTCCGTACAGAAAGCTTGCTATGTACTGGATGTAATTCGTGGTAAAGATGTTCAGACAGCACTGGGTATCTTAACATACAACCCAAGATACGCTTCCAGCGTAATCAAAAAATTGCTGGAATCAGCTATCGCAAACGCTGAAAACAACAACGGTATGAATCCGGAAAATCTTTACATTGCAGAGTGCTACGCTAACAAAGCACCTACAATGAAGAGAATCAAACCGAGAGCTCAGGGTAGAGCTTACAGAATCGAAAAGAGAAACTGCCATATTACTGTTGTGTTAGATGAGAGATAAGGAGGAGTATCATGGGACAGAAAGTTAACCCACACGGACTCAGAGTCGGAGTTATCAAAGACTGGGATTCCAAATGGTATGCTGAAGGCGATTTCGCTGATAACTTAGTAGAAGACTACAACATCAGAACATACCTGAAAAAGAAATTATACAGCGCAGGTGTTTCCAAGATTGAAATCGAAAGAGCATCTGACAGAGTGAAAATTATTATCTACACTGCAAAACCGGGCGTTGTTATCGGTAAAGGCGGTGCAGAAATCGAAAAAGTGAAAGTTGAATTACAGAAATTCACAGATAAAAAAGTAGTTGTTGATATCAAAGAAGTAAAAAGACCGGACAAAGATGCTCAGTTAGTAGCTGAAAACATTGCATTGCAGCTGGAAAACCGTATTTCTTTCCGTCGTGCTATGAAATCTACAATGTCCAGAACAATGAAAGCCGGAGCGAAAGGTATTAAAACTTCCGTATCCGGACGTCTTGGCGGTGCTGATATGGCTCGTACAGAGTTCTACAGCGAAGGAACTATTCCGCTTCAGACATTAAGAGCAGATATCGACTATGG
This sequence comes from Candidatus Blautia stercoravium, assembly GCA_019114495.1. Taxonomy (GTDB): domain Bacteria; phylum Bacillota; class Clostridia; order Lachnospirales; family Lachnospiraceae; genus Blautia; species Blautia stercoravium. The sequence goes on along the minus strand of DXFK01000038.1, from coordinate 1,769 downwards.
TTTCGCTGAAGCAGATACCACTTACGGCAAAGTTGGCGTAAAAGCATGGGTCTACAATGGCGAAGTACTTCCAACAAAAGGAACTAAGGAAGGGAGCGATAAATAATTATGTTAATGCCAAAAAGAGTTAAACGTCGTAAACAGTTTCGCGGTTCCATGAAAGGAAAAGCATTAAGAGGAAATAAAATCAATTACGGTGAATTCGGTTTAGTTGCAACAGAACCATGCTGGATTCGTTCCAACCAGATTGAAGCAGCCCGTGTTGCCATGACTCGTTACATTAAACGTGGCGGTAAAGTATGGATTAAGATTTTCCCAGATAAACCAGTAACAGCAAAACCAGCAGAAACACGTATGGGTTCCGGTAAAGGTGCCTTAGAATACTGGGTAGCAGTTGTAAAGCCAGGCAGAGTAATGTTTGAAATCGCAGGCGTTCCGGAAGACACAGCTCGTGAAGCGTTACGTCTTGCGATGCACAAGTTACCATGTAAATGTAAAATCGTTTCTCGTGCAGACTTAGAAGGCGGTGATAACAGTGAAAATTAAAAATTATGTAGAAGATTTAAAAACAAAATCAGCTGCAGAATTACAGGAAGAATTAGTAGCTGCTAAAAAGGAACTCTTTAACTTGAGATTTCAGAATGCAACAAATCAGCTGGACAACACAAGCAGAATTAAAGAAGTTCGCAAGAACATCGCTAGAATCCAGACTCTGATTGCTCAGAAAGCAAACGCATAAGGAATTCATTCCTAGAAATAGAAAGGAGCAGCATAATCGTGGAAAGAAATCTTAGAAAAACACGTGTTGGTAAAGTTGTAAGTGACAAAATGGATAAGACCATTGTTGTAGCTATCGAAGACCACGTTAAACATCCTCTTTACGGAAAAATCGTAAAGAGAACATATAAATTAAAAGCGCATGATGAAGAAAACACATGCAATATCGGTGATACTGTAAAAGTTATGGAAACAAGACCATTATCCAAAGATAAAAGATGGAGACTTGTTGAAGTAGTAGAAAGAGCAAAATAATTTGTAAGGAGGAATCTAAGCATGATTCAACAGGAAAGTAGACTTAGAGTCGCTGACAATACAGGTGCAAAAGAAATCCTCTGCATCCGTGTTATGGGTGGTTCTACTAGAAGATATGCTAACATCGGTGATGTAATCGTTGCTACAGTTAAAGATGCAACACCAGGCGGTGTTGTGAAAAAAGGTGACGTTGTGAAGGCCGTTGTAGTTCGTACTGTAAAAGGTGTTCGTCGTAAAGATGGTTCTTACATCAAATTCGATGAAAACGCTGCTGTTATTATCAAAGATGACAAGACACCGAAAGGAACTCGTATTTTTGGACCAGTAGCCAGAGAGCTTCGTGACAAACAGTTTATGAAAATTGTTTCCTTAGCTCCGGAAGTATTATAGGAGGTAAGCCTGATGTTTAAGATTAAAAAAGGTGATACTGTTAAAGTTATCACTGGTAAAGATAAAGACAAAGAAGGAAAAGTAATCTCTGTTAATCCGAAAAAAGGCGCTGTTCTGGTTGAAGGCGTAAACATGATAACAAAACACACAAAACCTTCCATGGCTAATCAGCAGGGCGGTATTGTGAACAAAGAAGCTTGGATTGATGCATCTAACGTGATGGTTATGCATGAAGGAAAAGCTACCAGAGTAGGCTTTAAAGTTGAAGATGGTAAAAAGGTGCGTTTCGCTAAAACTACAGGAAAAGTAATCGATTAATAAGAGAGGAGGCCAATATAGTGAGCAGA
>DXFK01000037.1 GCA_019114495.1 Candidatus Blautia stercoravium | reverse complement strand
TCATCCTCTCAAAAAATGAATTGGGACTTACGTCAGGTTTACAATACGTAAACTTTCTCTTTCTTCTATACAAGAGAATGACTGCCCAATTCCTTTTTCATGATTATATTCTGGTTCTATTTTATTTTTTTATTTTCCTTACACCTAATATAAGGATACCGACTCCTGCACAGAGCATCAGAATACCTGGCAACAAAATGTTTGTATTATCTCCTGTTTTAACAGCTTGCTTTTGAACGGTATCTTTCTGCTGTGTGTCTTGTGTAGGTGTTGTATCCGGTGTGTCTGAAACTGGTGGGACCGTTTCTTCTGGATTAGGTCCCGGGGTAGGTTCCGGGGTAGGTTCCGGATTAGGTTCCGGGGTAGGTTCCGGATTAGGTACTGGCAACGGCTCGCTTTTTAATCGGAATACAGCAGAAATCGTGATGGGACTATCTGGCATAATAAAGCTATATGCATCCCTTGTAAGTGGCACCTCCGTACCATCTGCTGTCGCAATTTTTAATGTTTCCAGTTCGTATCCCTCGTCAGGAATGACCGTCAATGTTACAGTATCCCCTGCCTTTGCGGAAACCCGATCTACAGTAACTTTACCATGTCCATCTGTAACCGGACTCACCGTAATTGGATGCAGTGTTGGCTCTTCTGGCTGTACCGGAGCATCTTGCGCAAATGTAGAAAGAATCTCTACATTAGATGCTGGCATAAGGAAGGAGTATTCACCATCCACAGCTTCAATTGGGGTTTTCCCCTCTTTTGAACTTAGAGTCAGGCCTTCCAAATGATAGCCTTCATCCGGAGTTACTGTAAGAATCACTTTCTGACCTTCCTGTGCAGTTGCACAATCCGCCATAACACTTCCGTGCTCAGTATCAAAAATAGTAATTACATATTCTATAGGCTCTACCGAAGGAACATCTTCCTTAAATACAACTTTTATAGTTACACTGGATGCCGGCATTGAGAATTGGAAGCTTTGCTTATCATCCAATATTGCAGCCGGGAATGATTTTTCATTTTCATCTGTTACCATCACTTGATCGACGATCTGCCCTTCTGGAATCTGAATTACTTTACCAGTTACCATTTCCTCAAATCCAGAAGTTTCTTGATCCAGCTGGATGAAAGAAGTCTGTTCTGCATCTACAGTAATCGTATATGTAATCTTCGTAAAGGAAGCAGAAATCGTTACGTTATTTTTCGGCATTTCGAACGTATAAACTCCCTCAGCATTCGCTTGAATTTCTTTGTTTTCTTCACTGCCTTCTTCCTGCATTGTCAAAGTGGTCAGTTGGTATCCCTTTTTCGGAGCTACTTCTAATGTAACAGCATCTCCCTCATTGGCTACATTCATGTTAGGGGTTACTGTACCGTTCTCAGAAGCTATAACATGAATCTGATATTCTTCCGGAGTGGTTTCTGCAACCCTTGAACTCGCAGAAATAATAACATTTGCTGCCGGCATCTGGAATGTATAAGATCCATCTTCCTGTGGTGTAGTAGTTATTACAGCACCATCCTCAGTTTTAGCATCAAGAGATTCCAAAACATAACCTTCTGAAATTTCCGTCTGAATGAATACCATGCTACCTTCAGCTGCCTCCGACTGATGTTTTAAAATTACGTGCTCATCACTGGTATGAGAAATCTGATAAAGTTTCTGTGTAAGTTCAAATTCAGCAGAAATTGTCAGATTTGAAGCAGGCATTTTAAATGAATATGTACCATCTTTTACTTCCGAAGTAATTTCACTTGTCTCCTGGCCTTTCTTTATGCACAGCTTGCTCAGTCTGGCTCCAGCTTCAGGCAGAACCGTCAGCTTCACGTCTTCACCTTCCACAAGGTCTTCCATTGCAGGCTCAATTTGAATATCGCCGTATTCCATAGGCTCTTTTGTAATGCTAAAGTGTTGTTCCTCTGCTGTTTCTTTTTGCAGAACGGTTCCCATCACCTGGGTTCCACTGGATGGAAGATCAGATCCGGTTACAACTTTTTCTCCATCAGCCTGATAAAAGGTATTTCCAAGTGTAGTCACCATCACGTAATAAGTTCCGCTCGGAAGAGAATCTAAACAAACCTCATTTTCAGAAGACTTTGCAATGACTGTTTTCGCATCGCTCATATCCTGATGCTGAGAATAGCTGATCCGATATCCGGATACCTCCCAGGATGCATTTTCTGCCGGAGATACCCGATCCCATGTAACCAAAAGCTGTCCAACCTCCGGCTGGGAAATCTGTACATTCTCAGGAGCAGAAATCACTGTTTCCGGACTCTCTGCATCCGGAGAATCGTATTCCTCTCCAAAATCAACGCCATCTGCAACACTCACAGGCGGAACCTGCACCGGTTCAGATACCGGTAATTTTCTGGTTAATACAAATGGACTGAAAGAACTTGTAACAAACGTCAGAGTATCTCCATGAATATCAGGGATAATTTCTTCCGGTGCCTTGTCTGCACCATCCTTGTAGTGCAGAATCACCAATTCTCCCGGTCCTTCTTTTACAGTAGTTGGCACTTTCATAGAGATAGCAACGGAAGATGTTTCATCTAATGTACCTTCTGTCACGTTCAAAGAAATCTCCAGAGGGATAGCATTGATCGCATCATAGGTTTTAGAATCCAGCTGTAATTCATCCGTATCCTTTTCTGAAAGATTCTCAATCGTTAACTCTGTTTTCTTTACTGATCCATCTGACTGCAAGATATTATAAGATACAGAACTACCCTCAATTTTATCCGTCGTCACATCCGGCTGTTTGATCTCCGGTGCCTTGGAAGGTTCACCTTTAATAAGCACTGTATAAATATCATTGTATGCACGATAGAAATCATTGATCCGTTCCCCGATTCCCGGGCAAGATTTTATAGCCAATAAATTTTCAAGTCCTGTGTTTGTAATCTCAGTCTGTAGTGCAGTATAACCATCTTTTAATGCAATCTCTGCAGCATACTTGTTCTTCTTATAGACTTCCTGATAACGCTCATATACGCTGGAATAGGTCATTGGATTCAAGTAAGAAGAATATAGCTGTAACGCCCTCTTTTCAACATCACTTAATACAAATCCAAAATTCCTTATAATGGTGCCGTATAGTTTCCGGTTCCGGTGATTGTTACCGTTGCAGTCCCCGACACAGACGGCGGAGTTGCCCCAGTAGGAGAAACTTTGAGTTCTCCGGTATTATCTGCATATTGTACTGTAAAATCTTTATTTTCATACAGAGTTTGCTTCCCTAGTTTGACCGTCACGGTAGGGGTGAGCGGTGAACCTGTATAGTTATAGGTGTCCTGAATTCCCTCAACGGAAGCCGTACTCAAATCTGCCGGGGTAATCTGAAATTCTCTGGTAATTGTGCCTTTATAGTTTCCTTTTCCAACAATGGTGACCTTTGCAACACCCACGTTTACATTATTTTCATAGGTTGCTGTATAAGAGTAACCTTCCAGCAAAGTAAAATCCCCAGTGTCATTCATCACGCTTACAGCCGGTCTTTGTTCCATTCCTGTGTATACGACATTCGAAGTTTCCAGCTTCACCATATTCTCTGTCAAAGTAATTGGCTCTACATCACCAACGGTAATGTCCAAAGGAATCTGAATATCGCCATAATTAAAGTAAACTCTCTGGATACCCGGTTCATTCATGTTATAGCCGCTGACCATTTCATCGATCAAAGGCATGGTACTGGTTCCGTGATCCGGACACTCAAATTTTACCGTAATGTCCATATCTGAGATCGGAATCCCTTTTCCTACCTGAATAGAGCTTTGACTTAATGTAATATCCGATTTATCATACTTGCAAGTTCCAGAGAATAACTGCACCCAATAGTCTTTATACTGACTGGAATCAGACAGAGTATTGGCAAAATAGCCAACGCCCATATGGGTGTAGTTTCCGTTTAAAATATTGGTACGATGCGCAGGACTGTTCATCCAGGCATTCATGACACTATAAGGTGTGGCTACAGCCGGACCAGCTGCAATATTTTCCCCATAGAGATTGGGGCCTGAAATCTGATGTTGCTGAATCAATGTGACATAAGGGGTTCCATCCGGACGGGTGTGGGACATATTCTTTACGATTTCCTCTGCACGTAAATCCGCTACATCCTGCAGACTCTGGAAAGAGCTGACCGGAAGAAACCCTTTTGCAATTCTCTGTCGGTTGGTTTCACTTAATACCTCATCCTTGTATTCCTGCTCACTGGAGTATCCGGAAGTATCCTCTGGAACAGAAGCATTGAATCCTGCTGCACGAAGAATTTCTGCAAACTTGGCTGCACTGTGTACACCACTTTCTCCTCCAAGTGACCCATCTGATTTTTCATATAAAACAATCGGTGAAACTCCACCAACTACACCGGCCTGATAATAAGGCATTAAAGAACCGGAGCGATATTTCATAACATCAATTGCCAGAACCTTAGCTCCACTTTGCTGAGCCATATCTTGAAAAATCGGCAAATATGTTTTGGTATAAGGGCAGTTTGGCAAATACAAGATCGCAATTTTTGCTTCTTTTAAGAATGCATTTGCCTGAACACGTTTATATGCATTTTCGTAATCTTTACTTGAAGTATCGATCTGACCGTTTATCCAAGGTTGCGTCTTTCCATACGCATGTCCCCAAACCCAGGTTCTTCCACTGTCTGGATCAGAGAAACTTGGGCCTCCAACGTACAGCCAAAGGTCTTTGATTTCGGCCGGTAGTCCTGCCGGGGTATAATTTTTCATTTCTGCAGCTTGTACAGTGGTACGCTGGAGATTGCCTGGAACAAATCCTGTAAGGAGCATGGCAATTAAAAACATTGAAAAAAATCTTTTCATCTTTTGTCTTTTCCTTTCTTACACTACATTTTTTTCCTTTCAAACTTCACATATTGCTTTTCACGGTTGGCGAACCAGCCTTATTGTATCATGGGAGTTTTTTACTGTAGGCTAAAGCAATCCTAACTCACCTGCATAGCAAGTGGTTTGTTTGTTTCTTTGCAATACACGCTGTTTTCGTTACAATCCTATCTATCAGCCGTTAGATTAGTTTTCTTATGAATACTTCCTTATCGCTGTAAAATCAAGGAAGTTTTAGGTTTCTTTTTCTAAGCCACTTAAACGGGCCGTTTGGTCCGCAGCAATGAGCGAATCAATAATTTCCTCCAAATCCCCGTTCAGAATACTGTCCAATCTGTGCAGGGTCAGCTTGATTCTATGATCCGTCACACGCCCCTGGGGGAAATTGTAGGTTCTGATTTTTTCGGAACGGTCTCCCGTACCCACCTGGCTTCTTCTGGCCTCTGCCTCTGCGTCATGGCGCTTCTGCAGTTCCATATCATACAGTCTGGAACGCAATACCTTTAAAGCCTTATCCTTGTTCTTAAGCTGTGATTTCTCGTCCTGACAGGAAATTACGATTCCCGTAGGAATATGTGTCAGACGTACCGCAGAGTCTGTAGTATTGACGCACTGTCCACCGTTTCCGGAAGCACGGAACACGTCAAACTTACAGTCGTTTAAGTCCAGTTCAAAATCAATTTCCTCAGCTTCCGGCATAATGGCCACTGTAATAGTGGATGTATGAATACGTCCGCCGCTTTCTGTTTCCGGAACACGCTGTACACGGTGCACACCACTTTCGTATTTCAGTCTGGAATATGCACCTTTTCCGTTAATCATAAAAGTAACTTCTTTAAATCCACCGATTCCGTTTTCATTGAGACTCATCATCTCCGTCTTCCAGTTCTGGGATTCTGCGTATTTCACATACATTCTGTAAATTTCTGCTGCAAACAGCGCTGCTTCGTCTCCGCCTGCGCCTGCACGGATTTCCACAATAACGTTTTTCTCATCATTGGGGTCTTTTGGCAGGAGAAGAATTTTCAGTTCCTTTTCCAGTTCCTCAATTCTCTTCTTAGCGTCTGACATCTCTTCTTTCAGCATTTCCCGCATGTCTTCGTCAGATTCCTCGTCCAGAAGCATCAGACTGTCTTCCACAGTCTCCTTGCAGCGTTTGTATTCATTATATGCGTCTGCAATAGGCTGCAACTCACTCTGCTCCTTCATCAGCTTCTGAAATCTGGCTGCGTCATTGGCCACAGTGGGCTCATTCAGTTCATTTAATATTTCTTCAAGGCGAACTAAAATGTCCTCTAATTTATCAAACATGATTTTCCTCCTGATTTTTCTTTCCAATTACGACCCGGTCAAGTCCTGCCAGGTCTTGCATCACTTTCACTTCCGTATATCCCTGTTCCTTCATCAACTGTACCACAGCTTCCCCCTGGTCATAACCGATTTCAAAAGCCAGAATCCCCTGGGGGTTCAAATAATTTCCCGCCTGCCGGGTAATTCTGCGGTAAAAATGCAAACCGTCCTCCTGGCCGTCCAGCGCCATTCTGGGTTCATGAAATTTTACTTCCTCCATCAGCCCTTCAATGACTTCTGTCTGGATATAAGGGGGGTTGGACACCACAATATCGTATTTCCCTGAAACCTGCTCAAACAGGTCGCTGTTTATCCATTTTGCTGATATTCCCAGGTCTTTGCCGTTTCTTTCAGCCACTTTCAGGGCTTCCTTTGACAAATCTGCACCTGTTCCCTCTGCCTCCTTCAGGTGAGCCAGCAGACTCAGCAGGATACAGCCGCTTCCCGTACACATATCCAGAATACACAGACCTTCCTTCCCCGCAGCTTCTTTTAACACTTCCTCCACCAGAATCTCCGTATCCTGTCTGGGAATCAGCACATGCTCATTCACATAAAACTTCATGCCGTAAAAATATGCCTCGTGAGTCAACTGCTGCAAAGGAATTCTCTCTCCCCGCTGTACAAGCAGCTTTTGATACTGCTCTGCCTGTTCTTTCGGCGCTTCCTCGTCTTCGTGAACAAAATACCAGGTTCTGGAAATACCGCATACATGCTCCAATAAGAGCCATGCGTCCAGATTTCCATCTTCTATCTGCTTTTCTTTCAAATATTGTTTTCCATCTTCCAGTAATACCTTGTATGCTGCCATATCAATCTTCCCCACCTGTCTGTACGTCCGGGAAGTTCTCCTGCAGATACGCTCTCCAGTCAAACACAGCCTCTACGGCCTGAATGGCCACCTCTGCCATATCCGGTGTGGGTTCCTTTGTCGTCAGCTTCTGCAAGGCCATACCCGGTTTGGAAAGAAACGCCACCGCCGGATGGTCACTGTTTCCCGCCAGCTTAATAAATTCATAAGACACCCCTGCAATCACCGGCACCAGCAGAATACGCACGGCAATCCGCAGCCACATGGTCTTTATGGGAACAATGGCAAAAAATCCTAAAAAGAAAATGACACTGATAATAATGACAAAAAACAGAAAACTGGTTCCGCACCTCTTGTGAAAGCGGGAGCTTGCCATAACATTCTCCACAGTCAGCGGCTTTCCATGCTCCACGCAGTTGATACACTTATGCTCTGCCCCGTGATACATAAACACCCTCTGAATATCCTGCATCCTGGAAATCAGCAGCATATACCCCAGAAACAGCACAATGCGCACAATGGCTTCCGCTATTGTCACAATATGTTCGCTGGCCCCTACCTTGTGCAAAAGACTGGCCAGAAGGTAGGGAAGCACCATAAAAAGCACTACGGACAATACAACTGAAAAAATAACCGTTGCCGTCATCAGAACCTTGTCTTCTTTTTCCTTTTTGGCTTCCTGCTTTTCCCGCTCCTCTCCTGTCAGCGCTTTTCTTTTCTCCAATTCTTCCTCTTCTTCAAAAAAAGTGGCAGAATACATAAGACATTTCGTTCCTACCACCAGAGAATCTATAAAATTAAACACACCGCGTATGATGGGAAGCTTCAGGATTTTCCGGCTTTTTATTATACCCTTATAGTCTTCAATCTTGACTTCTATCTCTTTATCCGGCTTCCGCACTGCAACAGAATACACGTCTCCGTGCCTCATCATAATGCCTTCCATTACAGCCTGTCCGCCAATGTTTGATGATTTCATGTTTCCTCCAAACGCAATAAGAGGCCGAAGTCCTTAAACCTCAGCCTCTTCTATCTCTTATTTATTCATGCCGTATTTCTTGTTGAACTTATCAATACGTCCACGAGCCTGTGCAGCTTTCTGCTGTCCTGTATAGAAAGGATGACATTTAGAGCAAACTTCTACACGAAGTTCAGATTTAGTAGAACCTGTCTTAAATGTATTTCCACAGTTGCAAGTTACTGTACATTCCTGATAATTTGGATGGATTCCTTCTCTCATTTTTTTCACCTCTTATATATTTTGATTATTTATATTGTTTTATTGCGTTTTCAAATTCAAACAGCTTTTGCATTATATCACATTCTGACACCAAATGCAAGGCTTATTAGGGTTTTCTTTAAAGAATCCTCTGTTTTTTCACCATCTGTACAAATTCTGCATTGTCCCTTGTTCTGGCAAACATATTCAGAATATTTTCGGTAGCTTCGTCTGACTTCATGCCGTTTAATGCTTTCCGCATAATATCCACGGCTTCCTGTTCTTCCCGGTTCAAAAGCAGGTCTTCTCTTCTTGTTCCCGATTTTGCAATATCGATAGCCGGGAAAACCCTCTTTTCCTGGAGTTTTCTGTCCAGCACCAGCTCCATATTACCGGTACCCTTAAATTCTTCGTACACGACGTCATCCATCTTGCTTCCTGTATCCACCAGCGCAGTTGCCAGAATGGTCAGACTACCACCCTCTCTCATGTTTCTTGCCGCACCGAAGAAACGCTTGGGCATATGCAGGGCAGCCGGGTCAAGACCGCCGGAAAGGGTACGGCCGCTTGGGGGAACCGTCAGGTTATAAGCCCTTGCCAATCTTGTAATACTGTCAATGAAAATCGTAACGTCTTTTTTGTGCTCTACCAGACGTTTTGCACGCTCAATGGTCATTTCAGACACACGCTTGTGGTGCTCAGGCAGCTCATCAAAAGTAGAATAAATAATTTCCACGTTCTTGCCTTTGATGGCCTCCTTCATATCCGTAACCTCTTCCGGACGCTCATCAATCAGCAGAATAATCAGGTGCATTTCCGGATTGTTCCGAAGAATGGATTTTGCCGCGTCCTTTAAAAGGGTTGTCTTACCTGCTTTGGGCGGAGATACAATCA
>DXFK01000036.1 GCA_019114495.1 Candidatus Blautia stercoravium | reverse complement strand
AATCTGAGTGGTACAAACCGCCTCAATATCTGCTTTTGTAATCACATCTCTTCCCATGGTATAACAGAGCAGCTTTTCTAACTCTCTTTCTATATTTCCCATATCCGTGCCCGTCTTCTGCAGAAACAGCTCCATATCTTTCTGAGTAATCTGTTTCCCCTCTTTTTTCATCATTCCCAACACCCACCGCATGAGCGTATTACTGTCCTGGGTAGTAAATTCCACCACTCTTCCCTGCTTTTTCACCGCTTTGTACATACGGCTTCTTTTATCCACTTCGCTCTCTACAAAAATCATGCAGAGATAGTCCGGCAATTCGCCCAGATACTCTGGCAAGCCCTGGCACTGATTTTTAAAAAATCCCGTATCTTCCAGAAGAATCACCCTCCTGTCAGCAAAGAAGGGCATGGTATCCGCCAGACTTATGACTTCTCCCGGTTCCGTCTTTTTCCCCTCAAAATAGGCAAAATTCATAGTATCTCCATCCGGCAGGAGAGCCTGCTGCATTTTTTTCTTATACTGCTGTTTCAGGTAATCCTCTTCTCCACAAAATAAATACACATGCTTAAAATCCTGATTTTTGATATCTTCCTGTAAACTTTTCATTACATTCTCCTCTATTTTCACCAAACAGACACTCCCGTTGTTTCCGCTCGCTAACGCCCATTATATCATGAATCCCCGGTTCTGTAACAGGAAATCTTGATTTTCTCCTTTTTCACCTGCAAACACACAGCGCCGCACTCTGCCGTATTATAAATTTTTCCGGTATATTTTTCCAATCTTTCCATCAATTCCTTATGAGGATGGCCATAGCGGTTTCCTGCTCCACAGGAAATAATAGAAATTTCCGGCTGAACTTCCTGCAAAAATAGTTCTTGAGTGGAGTTTTTCGAACCATGATGAGCCACTTTTAACACCTGGCAGTTTCCGGTTTCCTTTAAAAGACTTTCTTCTCCCCTCTCCTGCGTATCTCCGGTAAACAGGAGTACAAACTTCTCTTTTTGAAATTTCCACACCTGAGATGCTTCGTTGCTTTCCCATTCTTCCAAATTTTCTCCTGGGGGTGACAGACAATCCATTTCCATTTTGTCCTCCTGCAGTTTTGTCCCTTTTTCCGCATAAATAATTTCACACCCGGCTTCTTTCCCCAGTTTTTCCAGCTCCAATCTCTGTTCTTGGGTTTCTCTGCATTCGGACAGAAAAAGCCGCTCTACCCTTACCATGGTTTCGCCTTTTACTATGGTTTCCAATAATTCCTGAATACCGTTTACATGATCCGCATCCATATGGGAAACAAAAATCCCCTCTACCCGAGAAATTCCGGAAGCTTTCAGAAACGGAAGAATCCGGTATTTCCCCACTCCGGACACACTGCTGCTGCCTCCGTCCACCAGATATCCGCTTCTTATGCCCGTCTGAATACAGGCACAGTCTCCCTGTCCCACATCCAAAAAAGTCACCTGTACTGCATCTTGAGGGAGCCGCACAAGTAACACGGCCATGGCTCCTGCCAAAAGTAATCCGAAATGAAGTCCCCGTTTTCTCAGCCAGAGTACCAGAACCAGCAAAACATAATACACTGCACATTTCCACAGCTTTGGCTGACCGGTTATCCACAAAGCCCCTGGAAGTCCGGCTGTAACCTTCCCTGTCTGCAGATACAGTTCCAAAATTCCTGCTGCCGGAAAGGCCGCGATTTTTCCCAAAACCGGAAACCAGATTCCCAAAACACAGCCCAAAATCCCCGAAGCCAGTAAAATGCCCGCTGTAGGTAAAATCAGCAGATTCAAAAAAATTCCCCATAACGGAATTTCATAAAAAAAATACATGGTGACAGGCAGCAGCACCAGCCACACAGATATCCCTGACTGTATCCCTGCTAAAATTCCGTGATACAGCTTTTCTCCCCTGCTTTCTCTGTTTCTCCTCGCTTTTTTCCTGGGAAATAAGATCGGATATACCGATCCCAGTCCCAAAATAGCTCCAAAGGACAGGAGAAAACTGCTGTCGTAGAGATACAGAGGACTTTCTGCCAGAAGCAGAATAGAAGCCAGCGCCATGGCAGAAAGGAAATCGTAAGTACGCCTGACCCAAAACGCCCCCACCGAAACCGCAAACATCACCACAGCCCGCAGTACAGCCGCCCCGTTTCCCGTAAGACTGCCGTAAAAAAACATGGCAGCCACAGTAATCCCTCCTGCCGCCTTGTAGGAAATTCTGAGTTTTCTCAGCAGCCAGAAGAACACACCGCCTATAACGGAAAGATGGGTTCCTGAAACCGACAGAATATGAGAACACCCCATAAGCTGAAATAAAAATTGCTGTTCTGTATCTATCTGCGCCTTATCCCCTAAAAGCATGGCCTCCATAATGCCCACCTGTTCTTTTGGCATCACATGGTAAATTCCATTTCGCAGCTTCTGTTTTATTTTCTCCTGCAGGCATAAAAACCTGTTTTTCTCCGGCTGTATAACCTGTATATGAGAAACTTTCTGATACCATTTTATTTTTCTGGGATAATAATAGGCCCTCTCATGAAACTGCCCTGGATTAGAAGGCAGGGGAATTTCCTGCAGTTCTCCCTGCAGCAAAACTTCACTGCCCGGTTTCGCTGTTTCTTTCATATCTTCCGTTGTAACCGTTGCTTTAATTCCATCTATGGGATATTTTTTAGAATTTAAAATCAGATTTGCTTTTTTCAAATATAGACTTGTACTGCGGCTATGGACATCTGCTCTGTATACCTCCCCTGTAACGGCTGCCTTCCCGGCAAAAACCCCGGAAGGCAGTTGGGGCGGGGCGTAGGTAAAAGATTTTACCCCTGCCCCTCCCAAAAGGTACAGCAGAACCGCCCACAAAACAGCAGCCACACATAAAGGCCGTTTACTCATGATTTCCTTCTGCCTCTTCACTGTCCTGTACCAGACTGTAATCCGCATGATATATCTCATTCAGCTTCATACTCTCCCGGAAAGTCACCTTCGTTTCTCCTTCCACAGATATCTGCACGCCCCTCAGGTTACATGCATCTGTGAGGGAATTGACAATGGAATATATAGGCAGTTTTTCCTGCACATTCATGGTGTCACTGAGAAAACTCTTATCCAGATTTACATAACAGATTCCCTCTGCAATGGATACACCCAGAATCTTCGTATTCGGCGACAGCGTAGGCTGCAGATCAGAACTGTTCGGTCCCTTCAAAAGCCTCTCCACCACTTCCCGTTCAATGGGGACATTGCTGCTATAATACACTGAAACTTTTTCCTTTACCAGATTTTCTCCGTCTTTGCTGGCAAAATAAAGATTCAGATCATTGTGTACATAGGAATTGATATTCTCCCCTTCATTTTCCACAAAAGTGGAGACGTCCATTTTGCCGATCTTCTGTCCATCTGCATCTGTCATAGCCTCTTGCCCTTGATAAAATTCCACATAGCTGACTCCGGGAATCTGGGTCAGCGCCTTGACAATTCCTGCTCTCGCCAGAATTTCTCTGGTGTTTTTCATCTTTTTATACTCTTCATTAAAAGTCAGCGTTACGGTCTGTCCCTCATAAGTACAGTTTTCTATCGTTACTCCTTTGGGCAGCAGAGAAAGATATTCTTCATTCTCCGGCTCTTTTCCCAACATCTCTACAATTTCATTTACCATGGCCTCCGAAGTCCGCTGGGAAGGCACATAGTCCGTTTCCTCCAAAGCAGTTTCCGTAAGGGAAAGATAATACATATGGTATTCTGTCTTACTTTCCTGTTTTTCCTCTTCTTTGCATCCGGACAAATTCAGCAAGATCAATGCTGTCAGAAGAAGCAAAACAGTCTTCATCATTTTTTTCACTTCGTGCCCTCCTTATGCAATATAGTTCAGAGGAATCCTTACAGAAAAAGTGGTTCCCTTATGTTCTTCACTCTTGACCTTAATGGCGCCCCGGTGCATGACAATAGCATTTCTTGTAATGGCCAGACCCAGTCCTGTTCCTCCGATTTCTCTGGAATGAGACTTATCCACCCGATAAAAACGCTCAAAAATACGGTCAAGGGATTCCTGGGGAATTCCGATTCCCGAATCTGCTACAGACACATAAAAGTATTTGTGGTCTGCATTCAAAGTCACATGTACCCAGCCGTCCTCGATGTTGTATTTAATTCCGTTTTCCACCAGATTGGTAAGCGCCAGGCTCATCTTCACCTCATCGATTTCTGCCACAATAGGACGATAGCTTTCCAGCACCAGTTCCACATTTTTCTTGTCTGCAATGGGTTTCAGCCTCTTGAGAATGTTTTCCATCATCTCATTGATATTCACCTTCTCAACATTCAACTCTGAAGCCTTTTTATCCATTTTCACCAGAGACAGCAGATCTGTAATAATCTGATTTTCTCTGTCAATTTCCACAGCAATATCCTGCATAAATTCCTGATACAGTTCCACCGGCACATTTTCCTGCCCTGCAAGCGAATCGGCCAGCACCTTAATGGACGTCATAGGTGTTTTCAGTTCATGGGATACGTTGGCTACAAACTCCTGCCTGGAATCATCCAATACCTTCATACGCTTCAGCATTTTATTAAACACACTGCTTATCATCTCTGTCTCCGTGTAATCCGGCACAGAAATCTCTTCGTCCAGATAACCGTCTGTCAGTTCTTCAATAGCCTTTCCCACCCTGGAAAAAGGCTTCACCAGAGCCTTTGACAACACAAAGCCCAGTACCATCACAAGCAGACAAATAGCCAGCATCAGCAGGCTTCCTCTGTGCTCCAAAAAGGCAATACTATCCACAATCTCCCCTGTGGAGGTGCTTACCAGCATTACGCCTTCAATCTGCTTGCTCTTTGCGTCCGTCAATGGAATTGTCTGTTCAATATAGGAATTTTTCTTATCATAACTGCTGGTGTCTTCTCCTTCAAAGCACTTAATGACCGCTTCCGACAGCACATATTTTCCTTCGTCAATACCGTAGGTATCCTTCACAATCCTGCCGCTCTCATTGATAATCAAAATCCTGCTGTTATAGATAGTAGAAACCAGGGACAGCTCCTTATTTATCGTTTCTGACTGCTGATGTTCCAGATATCCTTCCTCCATCAACTGATTTCCCAGAATATCGCACTGGTTCTTTACATTGATTTTCCGCAGTTCCGCAGCCCGGCTTTCATAACTGCGTACAATCACTCTCTCAGTGAGCAGACAGGGCACAATACCAATAATCACCAACAAAACCATAATGCGGAATCTGAGACTTTTAAAAAACGTCAGCTTCATTTTTACTTTCATCTGTTTTCCCTATCCCTGAAAATAATATCCGATTCCCCATTTCGTATGTACATATTTAGGGTCACTGGGGACCGCTTCAATCTTCTCTCTAAGACGCCGGATATGTACATCCACGGTACGCACATCTCCCGGATACTCATAGCCCCATACCAGATTCAGCAGATTTTCGCGGCTGTATACCTTATTGGGATTTTTTGCCAAAAGCTCCAGAACATCAAATTCTTTTGCAGTCAGATTGATTTCCTTACCTGCAATAAAGACTCTTCTGCCTTCACAATCCAGTTTTAAGTCCCCGCTAACCAGCGTTTTGCCGAAACTTTCTTTCTTTTCTTCCTTTCTGGTTCTCCTCATAATGGCTTTAATGCGGGCTTTCACCTCCAGAATATTAAAAGGCTTTGTAATATAATCGTCTGCACCGTACTCCAGCCCCAGAATCTTATCCATATCTTCTCCCTTTGCAGTAAGCATAATAATCGGCACGGAAGAGAATTCACGAATCTGCTGGCAGACCTCAAGCCCGGTCAGCTTCGGAAGCATAATATCCAGAAGAATCATATCGTAATCCCCGGTCTTTGCCTTTTCCAGAGCCTCTTCTCCGTCATAGGCACAGTCCACCTCCATGCCTTCCTGCTCCAGGCTGAATCTTATTCCTTTTACAATCAGTTTTTCATCATCTACTACCAATACTCGCTTACTCATTTCGCTCTCCTTATTCTATTGTAATATAGTTCTGTATCTTTTCAAAGGTCTTTCCCTTAATACCGGGAACCTCCTGAATTTCCTCAATGCTTTGGAACTTTCCGTTTTCTTCTCTGTAGTCCGCAATAGCCTGGGCTCTCACCTGACCAATACCCGGAATTTCCTGAAGCCCGGCCACATCAGCCGTATTAATGTTCACCCTGCCGTTTTCTCGGGTACTCTGCACCGGCGAATCTGCCGCCTCTTTTTGCTGCTTTTCCTGTACAACCCCCTGTTCCTTCATCTGACTGGTTTCTTCCAAAGTATATACTTGAATTTTCTCCCCGTCAACCAGCAAAGCCGCCTGATTCAGCCATCCGGTATCGGCCTCTTTTGAAAAGCCGCCTGCTGCCTTTACTGCCTCAAACACTCTGGCTTCTTTCTGCAGTTCGTAAACACCGGGACAGTTCACTGCCCCGCTAACGTGTACCCAGATGGTTTCCGCCTCCGGTTCACTCTCCTGTGAAGTTTTCTCTTCCTTTCCGTCTGCCTTATCAGTCTCTTCTTTTTCTGATTTTTCCAAAGAAGGCTGCTCTATCACAACCTCTTCCTGCTTACAGGAAGATACCCACAGGCAGCATATCAACAGAAACATTCCCCAAAACACTCTCTTTTTCTTCACTGCATACACCTCTGCTTTCTGCATTTCTGACGCAATCCGCCTGCAAAATGCAAACATGTGTACAGACAGTTCTATTGTAACGAATTTGAAAACTCTTTACAATAGAAAAATCGGAACTTCTTTGTAAAATACACACTTTTGCCTTTTACAGTCTTTTATAAATCTCTGGAATCCCTTGGCTGAAACGCCGGACATG
Organism: Candidatus Blautia stercoravium; assembly: GCA_019114495.1. Classification (GTDB taxonomy): domain Bacteria; phylum Bacillota; class Clostridia; order Lachnospirales; family Lachnospiraceae; genus Blautia; species Blautia stercoravium. The sequence goes on along the minus strand of DXFK01000036.1, from coordinate 5,157 downwards.
ATTTTGATATGTGCCTGTAGTATAGCACTTCCCGCCTGTTCCTGCAATCCAAAAAACAGCCGCAAAACCACGGCTGTTTTTGTCTATTTTTCCCATTTGAAAATTACAATTCCCGCAATGGCCACGGCCATGCCGATAAGTCTGCGCCATTCAAAGTCAACCTTTTCCACTCCGAAAAGTCCCAGAAGCTCAATCACATAAGCCACAGCAAGCTGAGCCACTACAATGAGCATGGCCGCCCGGGCAGGTCCAAGAGATGACATACTCTGAATCACCGTCACGGTAATAAAAGCGCCGATAACCCCTCCCAGCAGAAGGTATTTGTGATCTACCCGCAAAAGCGCACCCGCTTCCTCCCGTCCGGTAAAAAGCCAGGCACACACACAGATGAGAAAGGCTGAAATCTGCACCCAGCCAGTGGACACCCAAAGGCTGGTCTGTTTGGTCAGTTCCGTATTAAAAACTCCCTGCACGCTCATCAACGCACCGGAAAGCAAAGCAACTAAAATGCCCCACATACTTGTGTTCCTCCGTTTCTTCGGTCCTGTTACATAGAATTTCCAGAGAAACCACTTTTATACCTATATCTTTAAAAACTCTTTTCCAGCTTTTCTATCATCTCATCAATGTGTTCTCGGGTAATAATAAGAGGCGGTACAAACCGCAGCACATGATTTCCCGCTGAAATTACAATCAGACCGTTTTCCAGCGCGTTTAAAATAATCTCTCCCACAGGTCTTCCTGAAACCTCCAGTCCCTGCATCAGACCTTTTCCACGCTGTTCACTCAAAAATTCATACTTATCCACAAGGCCATTCAGTTTTTTCTCCAGATAACCTGAAATTTCCTGTACATGGTGCAGAATATCCTGTTTTTCAAATAAATCAAACACCTTACTCACGGCCGCACAAGCCAGAGGATTTCCTCCGTAAGTGGTTCCGTGGTCTCCCGGCTCCAAAGATTTTGCCGCTGCTTTTTCTCCCAGCACAAAAGCCCCTACCGGCACACCGCAGCCCAGGGCCTTGGCGCAGGTCATAATATCCGGTTCTAAGCCGTAAGACTGCCAGGCAAACATGCTGCCCGTCCGTCCCATGCCGCACTGAATTTCATCCAGAATCAGCAGAATATCCTTCTCCTCACAGAGCTTCTTCACCCCCTTTAAAAAGCCTTCCTCTGCGGGATAAATACCGCCTTCTCCCTGGATGGTTTCCAGTATGATTGCACAGGTTTTCTCTGTCACTGCTGCTTTTACGCTGTCCAAATCATTAAAATCCGCAAATTTCACCCCTCCGATTAAAGGCTTAAAGGGTTCCTGATAATGGCTGTTTCCGGTAACAGACAAAGCTCCCAGGCTTCTGCCATGGAAGGAATGACGCATGGCGATAATTTCATGATCCGTGCAGTTATCCTTTAACCAGGCATACTTTCTGGCTGCCTTAATGGCTCCTTCTATGGCTTCTGTACCGCTATTGGTAAAAAACACCCGGCTCATGCCCGACGCTTTCAAAAGCTTGTCAGCCGCCTCTGCCATGGGCACATTGTAATAGAGATTTGAGGTATGTATCAGCTTGTCAATCTGTGTTTTTAAAGCTTCGTTGTACTCCTCATTTCCATACCCCAGGGCAAAAACCGCAATTCCTGCGCCAAAGTCCAGATATTTCTTCCCATCCAGGTCGTAAAGATACACGCCTTCCCCCTTTTCCAGCACCACGGGAAAACGGTTATAAGTATGAAGGATGCTGTTCTCTGCCAGTTCCATATATTCCTTACTGCACATCATAATGCTGTATTCCCTCCTTTCTCAGAATAGCGGTTCCGATTCCCTTATCCGTAAAGATTTCCAGAAGCAGACAGTGTTTTATCCTTCCGTCCAGAATATGCACTCTGGAAACACCTTCCTCAATGGCGTCAATACAGTTCTGCAGCTTGGGAATCATACCGCCGCCTACATTTCCGTTGAAAATCAGTTCCTTTGCCTCTTTTACAAACAACTTGGAAATCAGGCTTTCCGGGTCTTCCGGGTCTTTGTAGACCCCTTCGATATCTGTCAGAAATGCCAGTTTTTCTGCATGCATGGCCTTTGCAATGGCACAGGCCGCGTCATCGGCATTGATGTTGTAAGCCGCATAATTGTCGTCCATACCAATGGGACACACAATAGGCAGGAAGTCTTTTTCCAGGAGGTCCAGAAGAATCTGGGGATTCACATCCGTAACATTTCCCACAAATCCGATATCCTGGCCCTGGGAAAACTTCTTCTCTACCCGCAGAAGTCCTCCATCCTTTCCACTGAGCCCCACAGCCCGAACCCCCAGGGATTCCACCAGGCTTACCAGTTCCTTATTTACTTTTCCCAGCACCATTTCTGCCAGCTCCATGGTTTCCTCGTCCGTTACCCGCAGTCCATTGACAAACCTGGGTTCTTTTCCCACTTTGCTTACCCACTTGCTGATTTCCTTTCCGCCTCCATGGACGATAATGGGCTTAAATCCCACCAGCTTTAGCAGTACCACATCCTGAATGACACTTTTCTTTAATTCTTCATCCACCATGGCGCTTCCGCCATATTTGACTACAATAATTTTCCGGTTAAACCGCTGAATATAAGGAAGCGCCTCAATCAGCACCTCTGCTTTGTCAAGATATTTCTGTTTTACCATGTTTCTCCTGCCCTTCTTTTTTCTTGTATTTCTATAAACCATTAAGATCTGTAATCCGCGTTAATTTTCACATAATCGTAAGTCAAATCACAGCCCCAGGCCACAGCCGATTCCTTTCCCAGCTTGATGTGCGCTGCTGCAGTCACCTGTTTTTCCGAAAGGATCCTGGTGGCTTCTTCTTCACTGTAATCCACAGCAACCCCGTCCTTTAAAATCTGAATTTTCCCTGCTGCGCTTTCAAAGAACAAATCAACTTTTTCGGGGTCAAACTGTGCCCCGGAATAACCCATGGCACACAGGATTCTGCCCCAGTTGGCGTCATGGCCGAAAATAGCGGCTTTTGTCAGATTAGAGGTTATGACGGATTTTGCCAGTGTCACTGCCTGATCCTTTGTCTCTGCCCCCGTAATCTTCACTTCAAACAGTGCCGTAGCCCCTTCCCCGTCTGCTGCAATCTGCTTAGCCAGACTGGTATTTACATACAAAAGAGCATCTTTAAAGGTTTCATAGTCCTGATTCTTCTCCCTGATCAAAGGATTTCCCGCCAGACCGTTTGCCAGCACCAACACGGTGTCATTGGTAGAAGTATCCCCGTCCACAGAAATCATATTATAGGTATCCTGAACAATTTCGCTTAAGGCTTCCTGCAGAAGTTCTTTGGTAATCTGCACATCTGTGGTAACAAAGCCCAGCATGGTACACATATTGGGGTGAATCATGCCGGAGCCCTTGCACATGCCTCCTATGGTCACCTTTACGCCGGAAAGTTCAATTTCCACAGCACATTCCTTTCTCACCGTGTCCGTAGTCATAATGGACTGAGCTGCCAGAATTCCCGCTTCTCTGGAATCAGAAAGCACCGGAACCAGCTTTTTTACCCCTTCTTTTAAGAGATCTATGGGAAGCTGCTGTCCGATAACGCCTGTGGATGCCACCAAAACTGCATCTTCCGGTATCTGCAGCGCTTCTGCCGCCGCTCTTGCTGTTTCCTGACAATAACCGTATCCTTCTGCTCCGGTACAGGCATTGGCAATACCGCTGTTGCACACAATGGCCTGTGTATACGCTGCATGATCCACCAGATATTTGTCCCATTTCACAGGCGCCGCTTTCACCACATTGGTAGTAAAAGTTCCGGCGGTCTGACAGGGCTTCTGGCTGTAAACCATGGCCATATCCTTTTTATTTCCCTTTTTAATTCCTGCCGCAAGGCCTGCTGCCAGAAACCCCTTTGCGGCTGTAATGCCGTTCTCTATTACCTTCATCTTACTGCCTCCTCATCCTATCTCTTTCTGAAATGCTTTACGGAAACATAGGCACCAGTTCCAGTCCCCGATTTTCTTTCTCGCCAAACAGCAGGTTCATATTCTGCACAGCCTGTCCTGCTGCCCCCTTTACCAGATTGTCAATAGCACCCATAAGAATAATCCGGTTGGTTCTGGGGTCAATTTTGAAATTAATATCTGTGTAATTGCTGCCCTCTACCCAGCGGGTCTGGGGTGTCACATCTTTCTCCAGCACACGGACAAACTGCTCTTTTTCGTAATATTTATCGTATACGGCCTTTACCGCTTCATAAGATACCTGTTTTGTCAGGGAAGCGTAGGCAGTCACCAGAATTCCCCTGTTCATAGGAACCAGATGCGGCGTAAAGCTCAGTGTGATTTCTTTTCCTGCCGCATAGCCCAGCTGTTCTTCGATTTCCGGTGTGTGACGGTGGCCGGCTACTGCATAAGCCTTCATGTTTTCATTGACTTCGCAGAACAGATTGTCCAGCTTGGCTCCTCTTCCAGCCCCGGAAGTACCGGATTTTGCGTCAATAATCAGCGTGTTGGCATCTATCAGCCCTTCTTTCACCAATGGATAACAGGTGAGAATACTGCAGGTGGTATAACAGCCCGGATTTGCCACCAGCCTGGCCTTTTTTATCTTGTCCCGGTTAATCTCGCACACCCCGTACACAGCCTCGGGCAGAAACTGAGGAGATTTGTGTTCCAAACCGTACCATTTTTCATAAACAGACACATCTTTTATACGGAAATCTGCACTGAGGTCAATAATTTTCACCTTGGAAAGGATTTCTTCATTGACCATGGAAGCACACAACCCCTGGGGTGTTGCCGTGAAAATCACATCTACCTGCTCTGCCAGTTCCTCCATATTATCGTCCAGACAGGTTTCCTCTACAATCTGGAACATATTCTGGTAAACCTGGGCATACTTTTTATCAATGTAACTTCTGGATCCATACCATTTGATTTCCACATTTCCATGCCCTTTTAAAAGCCGCACCAATTCCTGTCCCGCATATCCGGTTGCACCGATAATTCCCACTTTAATCATAGCTTTATCCCTCATTTCCCATTTTTTTCATCATACTCCTGATTCTTTTGCTCTGCAAGAAAGGACTTGCACTGTTTTGCCTCCCTGCATATTTTTATAAATTTTTGAATAATTATACATCTAGATTTTTGTATATGCAAGTGTTTTTTCAGGA
>DXFK01000035.1 GCA_019114495.1 Candidatus Blautia stercoravium | reverse complement strand
CCTTTGCTAAATTATCACTGATATCAGTGATAATTTAGCAAAGGGAAAATATCTAAATGAAGGAGTAGCCAGAGTTACAGATAATGGTGGTGGCAGCGTAAATGTTTATGGAGCAGTTATAGGAAGCGTTGTTTGTGATAAGATGATTTTAGAGTTGACGTTACAGAGGTATTCAAATGGTTCTTGGATAAATGTGAAATCATTTTCTAATACGGCATATAATACTTCATTATTAGCCAAAAGCTATAATGTATCGGTAACAAAAGGATATTATTATAGAGTGAAGGCTGCATGTGTAGCACAGAAAAATGGTGCTTCAGAAAGTAAAATGCCAGTTACAGACGGCATTTTAATTGATTAATTTTCCTACATTTTTAGAAAAATCCACACCCCTTTACAAACTGTCTATTAATTTATAACAATTTAAAAACTCAGCTTATTTCTTTCTAAAAACTTAATAAATTTCTGTCAAAACCCTCTTTGTTGGGGTATAATGAGTATAGCAATATTCATTTTACCACAAAGGGGGTTTTCTTATGAGACTGACTTTTATAGGAGCTGCTCATGAGGTGACGGGAAGTTGTTATTACCTGGAAGCAGCGGGGAAGAAATTTATTGTAGACTGTGGTATGGAACAGGGGGCGGACCAGTATGAAAATCAGGATATTCCGGTAGCGTTTTCCGACTTGGATTTTGCATTGCTTACACACGCGCATATTGACCATTCCGGTGATTTTCCCCTGGCTTATGCAAGAGGATTTAGGGGACCGATTTATGCGACAGCAGCGACCTGCGATTTATGTGACATTATGCTTCGTGACAGTGCGCATATCCAGATGTTTGAGGCAGAGTGGAGAAACCGAAAAGCCAGAAGAAACGGGCAGCCGGAGTTTGTGCCGGCCTACACCATGGAAGACGCATTAGGGGTGATTCAGCAGTTCGTTCCATGCGATTACAGTACTGAGATTCAACTGGCAGATGGAATTAAAGTGCGGTTTATAGATGCCGGGCATTTACTTGGTTCCTCCAGTATTGAACTTTGGATTGAGGAAGAAGACGAGGAGCGGAAACTGGTATTTTCAGGAGATATCGGAAATACAGAGCAGCCTCTGATTAAAGACCCGGAATATCTGGAAAGTGCAGATTATGTGATTATGGAATCCACTTATGGAGACAGAAGTCATGGAGAAAAGCCGGATTATGTCAATGAACTGGTAAAAATATTGAGAAAAACCTTCGCGAGAGGCGGAAATGTGGTGATTCCTTCTTTTGCAGTGGGAAGAACCCAGGAAATGCTCTATTTTTTCAGAAAGATTAAGGAAGATAACCTGCTTCCGGAGTATTCGGGCTTTGAGGTTTATGTAGACAGTCCGCTGGCAGTTCAGGCAACCAGTATTTTTAAGGAACATTACAAAGAATGTTATGACGAAGAAGCTATGGGATTAATCAATAAAGGGATTAACCCCATTACATTTCCGGGCTTGAAGCTGTCCATTACCAGCGATGAATCCAGAGCCATTAACTTTAATGAACATCCCAAAGTCATTTTGTCTGCCAGCGGTATGTGTGATGCCGGACGTATTAAACATCATCTGAAGCACAATCTCTGGAAACGGGAATCTACGATTTTATTTGTTGGATATCAGGCCATTAATACACTGGGTAGAGCGTTGGTAGAAGGTGCTAAAGATGTCCGGTTGTTCGGAGAAGACATTCATGTTAATGCAGACATTGTCCGTTTGCCGGGTATCAGCGGTCATGCGGATAATGAAGGATTGATGAAATGGGCGGCGTCTTTTAAAGAGAAACCACAGAGGGTGTTTGTGGCGCATGGAGATGACCAGGTATGTGACATTTTTGCTCAGCGTCTGGAAAATGAACTGGGATATTCGGCTATGGCGCCTTATAGCGGAACGGAAGTAGACTTACTGACAAACGAGATTGTTCAGGAAACCGTTGGGGTTGTGGTAACTCACGCAAAGGAAAAAGCCAAAACCAGGAAAGCAGCAGGGGTATTTGCCAGACTTGTGGCAGCCGGGCAGAGGCTTATGGCTGTTATTCGTCACAATGAAGGAGGCAGTAATAAGGATTTGGCAAAATTTGCCGACCAGATTAATACTCTTTGTGATAAATGGGACAGATAACTCTGTTTTGCCTGTATAGACAGCAGGCAGGAATTTTATAATAATTCCTCAAATCTGCGGGTCTGTTTCTTTAAAATTGAGAAGAGAAGGAAGCAAACCCGCAGAAAGAGAAATTAGAAATCGTTTTGTTTTTCCAGACCGTGAATCCAGTCCGATTTTACAAAATACAGGATGAATGCAATGGAACTCAAGGCCCAGGTGAGGGGATAAGCCCAGAAGATAACCTGTATATCAGGAATAAATTTTACGGCAACGGAAATATAGGTTACGCGGATAATGCACCAGCATGCCAGCATAACAAACATGGGAACCGTGGATTTTCCTGCGCCTCGCAGAATTCCCGCCATGCAGTGGGAAAAGGCAAGGAGAAAATAAAACAGTGTGACAGCATGAGCCTGAGCCGTTCCGTATGAAACGACCTGGGGAGAGTCGTTAAAGGCAGCAATAAGGTAAGGGGAGAAAAAGTAAATTAGCATACCTACCAGCTCTGCAATGCTGATCGAGCAGACGACGCCGAACACGGCGCCTTTTTTTGCCCGATGGTATTCTTTTGCCCCCAGGTTCTGACTGATAAAAGTTGTTAAAGCCATGGCAAAGCAGGTAATGGGGAGAAAGCCGAAACCCTCAATCTTAGAATAAGAACCGCAGCCGGCCACTGCCATCTGACCGAATTTATTAATGTTGGACTGCACCACTACATTAGCCAGAGAAATAATAGAGTTCTGCAGCCCGGCAGGAAGACCATTGCTAATAATCTGTTTTAACATGAGCCAGTCTATGCGGATATGGGAAAGATGTACCCGGTATTCCTGGGGACTTTTCAAAAGCTGGCGCAGGCAGAGGAAAGCGCTGATAAACTGGGAAATAATCGTTGCCAGAGCAGCCGCTCCTACACCGAAATGAAAACCTGCTACCAGAAGCAAGTCCAATACAATATTAATAATAGAGGAAATAATCAGGTAAACCAGAGGGTGCTTGCTGTCTCCTACAGACTGTAAAATTCCCACCAGGAAATTGTACATGACAAAGGCCAGTGAGCCGCAGAAGTAAATGCGGAAGTAGGTCACCGAGTTTGGCAGTACGTCAGCCGGTGTTCCCATAAGCACCAGAATCTGAGGGGCGGCCAGAACACCTGCAGCAGTCAGCAAAAGGCCGGATACAATGCCTAAGGCTACAATGGTATGTATGGCTCTTTGCACCATATCAAATTTTTTCGCACCGAAATATTTTGCTACGACCACTCCGGCGCCGATGGCGATACCGTTAAAGAATCCCACCATAAGGAAAATCAGATTTCCGGAAGAACTGACCGCAGCCAGAGCGCTGCTTCCCAGAAAGTTTCCTACAATCAGAGAATCCGCAGTGTTATAAAGTTGCTGAAACAGATTTCCGAAGAAAAGGGGAATGGCAAAGGCGATAATTCTTTTCCAGATAGGTCCGTTTGTCATAAGCGTAGCAGAAGAATTTTTATTCATAATTGTGAAGCCTCCGTTTTGATACTATAATATAGTATAAGAGCAGAAAAGAAGAAAAGCAAGATTTAAACACTACAAGGAGAGAGTATTCATGTTGATATCAGATTTGCATATACATTCCCGGTTTTCCAGAGCTACCAGCAAGGAAGGCGATCCGGAACATCTGGACCTTTGGGCCAGAAAAAAGGGGATTCACATTATCGGAACCGGAGATTTTACCCACCCGGTCTGGAGAGAAGAACTGAAAGAAAAGCTGGAACCTGCAGAAGAAGGGCTTTACAGGCTGAAAAAGGAATACCGGATACAGGATGAAAATACGCCGGATACCATAGAGCCGCGATTTGTGGTGACCGGAGAAATCAGTTCTATCTACAAAAAGATGGATAAGGTTCGGAAGGTACACAGTCTGCTTCTGCTTCCCAACCTGGAAGCAGCGGACATGCTGTCTGCCAGATTGGAACTGATTGGTAATATTCATTCGGACGGGCGGCCTATTCTGGGACTGGACTGTAGAGACCTTCTGGAAATTATGCTGGAAACCACACCGGAGGGAATTTATGTACCGGCACACATCTGGACTCCGCATTTTTCCATGTTTGGAGCCTTTTCCGGTTTTGACTCCGCAGAGGAATGTTTTGGAGATTTGACGCCGTTTGTCCATGCGGTGGAAACCGGACTGTCTTCTGACCCGCCTATGAACTGGAGAGTTTCTGACCTGGATAACTATCAGCTGATTTCCAATTCCGATGCCCATTCTCCAAGTAAGCTGGGGCGCGAGGCAAATCTTATGGAAATAGAACCATCTTATGCGAATCTGAAAAAAGCCATAGAAACAGGAGAAGGTTTATACGGAACCATTGAATTTTTCCCGGAGGAGGGAAAGTATCACTATGATGGGCATAGGAAATGCCACCTCTGCCTTACACCTGCGCAGACAAAGGCTTATGGTGGAAAATGTCCGGTGTGCGGAAAAAAGATTACCATAGGAGTGGAGCACAGGGTAGAGACTCTGGCAGACCGTCAGGAGGGATATTGGGACAACAGCAGGAAGCCTTTTGAGCACCTAATGCCTCTTCAGGAAGTCCTGGCTGGGGCAATGGGATATTCTTCTGCCAGTGTAAAAGTGCAGAAAGAATTTCAGCATATGCTTAGAAACCTGGGTTCGGAATTTGAGATTCTCAGAAATGTTCCAATCGAGGATATTCAGCATACAGCAGGTACGAGGATTGCAGAAGGTATCAGTCGTCTGAGACGAGGGCAGGTGAAACGTCATCCCGGATTTGACGGAGAATACGGTACTATTAGCCTGTTTTAGAAGCATGAATTTGAGGATACGGAAGAACAGTTGTATTTCTTTTCTGCTTTGGGGATTTCTCCTGAAACATATACAGAAGAGGTTCCCTGGGGGAATTAGTAAATCATGAAAGGGCAAGCCTTGAAAAGCATGTCAAAAGCGGGCGGTAAATCCGCCCGTTTCAAATAGTTGTAAATTGTTCTGGCAGCTGTCTGAATATAGCATTTATACCCTATTTTAAATTTTTAGCTTCTTTTTCCGCTTTCATTTTCTGAATATATTCTTTTGGCGTCATTTTCGTATATTTTTTAAATAAGTGGCTGAAATACTGCGGATTATTGCCGCATCCCACTTGTTCGGCTATGGAGTAGATTTTTTCGGCATCGCAATTAATTAAAAGCTGCTTGGCTTTCTTAATGCGCAGTTCATTCAGATAGGCGGAGAATTTTATCCCAGTTTGCAGAACAAACTGGCGGCTTACATAGTCTACATTCATAAAAAGCTGATTTTCTACAATCCATTTCAAGGTTAAATTGCAATCCCCGATATGTTCATTGGTATAATCTAAAATTTCCTGTATAAAAGGTTTCAGCTTTCCGCTGCTAATAACCGGTGTAGGATATAGAATTTCCAGTTTTTCAAAAAGAA
>DXFK01000034.1 GCA_019114495.1 Candidatus Blautia stercoravium | reverse complement strand
TTATCAAGGTTCCTGTCGTTTTGACAGCTTTGATATTTTATCATATCACTTTTAGCTTGTCAAGAACTTTTTTCAAAAAGTTTTTTCAGCCATTTGGCTGATGCCGTTCTTTTTTTTGACAGCCATATCAGATTATCATATCCGCATCGGTTTGTCAAGAACTTTTTAAACTTTTTTTCATCGATTAGAGTCGATTTTCTTTTCTTAAAGAATCTTTGTCGTTTACAGCAACTTTCATATATTACCACATCTTCACTTGCTTGTCAACAACTTTTTTGGAAACTTTTTCGTTTCTGTGACAGCAGAACTGTCAGCGGAGAAAGAGGGATTTGAACCCTCGCACGGCGCGAACCGTCTACACCCTTAGCAGGGGCGCCTCTTCAGCCACTTGAGTATTTCTCCAACGCCTGAATAAGTATCTTATTCAATTTGCCTGCTCTATGTGAGCAAAACTGATTATACCCTACCAGACGCTTATCTGTCAATCACTTTTTTACTTTTTTTTTACTTTTTTATTTCTTTATCTTTTTTTAATATCACAGTACCGAATTTAGGCAGGATTCCACTGTATTTTTTCCCCCAGGACGTGTACATTTCTGTTGAGAGCGAGAGTTCCATATCCTTGTCTGAAAAATTCTGTATGAAGATATAAACAGACTCTTCATTCTCTCTGCTGCTGATTTCAATCCCAACAGGAATATGTTCCATAAAGAGAGGAATTTTACATTCCTTTACAATTTTTCTGTACAAGTCATCATAAAACTGCTGCTCCATATCTGCACAAATATAATAAGCTTTGCCTTTTCCATAATGATTTTCTGTCAATACAGGCATTCCCTTATAGAAATCTTCTCCGTATACAAAATGAGCTTTTGATCCCTGAAGCTTTACCAGTTCACAGAGATGTGTGCATTGGTATTCCTGCTGCATATCTGCAGTTTCTGCAGGCTGTTTTTCACGGCTGCTGAACACGGCCCGATTGGATTCCCAGTCATAGAGCCCGTCAATTTCCATGCTTCGCACTCCCATAACATCCATTAACCCATGGGGGGTTCCTTCCAGAAAACATAAGTCCGTGGAATCCACAATGCCGGACCAGTATGTCATAATAAAGCGGCCGCCATTTTCTACAAATCTGCGGACTTTCTCCTCAAAGCCTGCACGGAACATGTAAAGCATAGGTACAGCTACAATTTCATAATCCTCTAATTCCTGCTCCATATCTATTACATCTACATCCAGTCCCAGTTTGCGGAAAGCACTATACGATTTTTCTACCGTTTCTTTATAATACAATCCCTGATTTCGCGGTCCCTGGGAATTTTCCATAGCCCAGCGGCTCTCCCAGTCATATACAACAGCCACTTTTGCATAGGTATTGCAGCCTGCAATTTCCTTTATCTTTGCCAGACTATCTCCTACTTCTGTCACTTCTTTAAATACACGGGTATCCTGGCCTCCATAATGGTCAATGACTGCTCCGTGAAATTTTTCGCTGGAACCTCTGCTCTGGCGAAGCTGGAAATACAATACGCCATCCGAGCCGTGCGCCACAGCCTGCATAGATGCCGCATGAAGCATACCCGGTTTTTTCAGTTTACTCACAGGCTGCCAGTTGGTTGCGGACGGACAGCTTTCCATAAGAAGAAAAGGCTTTTTCTGAATACTTCTCATAATATCATGCTGCATACCACTGTCCATAGCAGTGAGATACTCTGCTTTTTTATGCCACTGGGGATAATTGTCCCAGGAAATAAAGTCCACAATATCTTTGAATTTATGATAATTCAGTCCCTGGTAATCATACATCATATTTACTGTGGTTGGCTTATTGGAACCGGCGTCCCGGATAGCCTGAATTTCATGTGCTGTGAAATCAACGGTTCTGTCCGTGACAAAACGCTTCCAGTCTAGATTTAATCCGTGCAGGGAAGATTCTCCCCTGTAAGACGGACTTTCTATCTGTGAGAAATCCTGATATATATGACTCCAGAAAGTAGTTGCCCAGGCTTTGTTTAAGTTCTCAATAGTTTTGTATTTTTCCTTCAGCCACTTGCGAAACGCTTCCTGACACAAGGGACAGTGACATTCTCCGCCATATTCATTGGAAATATGCCAGGCTATGACTCCCGGATGATTTCCAAACTGTTGTGCCAGCTTTGTATTAATGATTCTGACCTTTTCCCTGTATACGGGGGAGGTATAGCAGTGATTATGCCTTCCCCCGAACAGATTTCTGTGACGATCTGCCTCTACCCGCAGCACTTCCGGATATTTATCTGCCATCCACTTTGGCCGGGCACCGGACGGTGTAGCCAAGATCACAGAAATATCATTTTCATACAGCCGATTAATAATTTCCTGCATCCATGCAAAATGAAACTCCCCCTCACGAGGTTCCAAAACCGCCCAGGAAAAAATACCCAGTGATACTTCGTTAATTCCTGCTTTTTTAAAATATGCAATGTCTTTTTCCAATATTTCCGGGGAATCCAGCCATTGTTCCGGATTGTAATCACCCCCATGAAGCAATTTTTCGAACTGAACGTCTTTCTTCATAAATACTCCTATCACATTCCCTTGAATCCAAACTTAAATTCCATCTTTTCACTGACATTCAGCAGATATTCTTCATGTGTCTTAGCGCCCCAGCTGTCATCACCGCCTACGCCCATCTGCTGTTTTGATACTCTTACCACTGTATAATGTACCTGCGGCAGTTCAAAATCATGTCTGGCATTTTCTATTTCATGTGGGGTGTACGGAAGCGCAGAGAAATTCATGCTTTCTCCTGTAAATAACATTCCGCGTCCCTTCTTGTCCGTTACAGAAGCCCAGCGTACACCTGTCTTATTCCCACATTCCTGTGGATTTAAGTACAATGCCATATTATCCTGCACCATGTTCTTATAAATGCCCAATTTTGCGCCTCTTCTTCTGTCCTCGTAGGTTTCCTCCGGTCCCATACCGTACCAGGAAACATGGTCGTAATCCGCGTCAAGCTTAAACATCACGCCAAATTCAGGCATATCTCCCAGTTCTTTTACAGGGTCATATGTCAATGCAGTTTCAATATAACCGTCCGCATACACTTTATAAGAAAGCTGACATTCTGCTGCCGGTGTTGTGGGCATAAAGTAGGTATAGGTAATCTGTGCATAATTTTCCTTTACCTGGATTTCCGGTGTCTTCATTTCCGGACACATCCCTGCTGATGGTTTTTTGTGGGACAAATACATACTGGCCAGCTTCCACTGTCCGTAGCGGGCAGGCATCAAATTTCCCTCATCGTTGTCTGTAGGCGTTCTCCAGAAATTGGGCTTTGGAATCATTTTAATCATTTCCACTCCCCCGTAACGGTAAGAAACCAGACCGCCGTTTAGGTAAGAAAACATCACGTCAAAATTTTCTCCCCTTACACCGAAATTATGAGCGCTGCGAATGATACTCATTTCACCTCTATGCGCATCTTCTTTTCCCTCTACCTTATAAACAGTTTCGCCAAAAGCCACTTCATGCCCCTTCTTTGCCCAGAGGGTATCTTCTTTCAAAGCAAAGGAAACCGTGATGGTATATTCTCCCGGCAAAGTCTGAACCGGCACTGGAAGCGTATAAGTATCCTCACTTAAAGGCTCTGTGTGTGTCTCCATAGGCATTTCCATAATCTGTTTGCCGTTCTTTTTGAGAATTACACTGCACAGAAAGGTATCTGTATTTACAAACAGGTTTTTATTAATAACCTTTACACAGTCTTTTTCCACCTGTGCGGAAATATTCTGATAATTGAATTTTACTTCCTGCATTTTCGGGGAAGGATTTCTGTCCTTGCCATAAACAATACCATTCCCGCTGAAATTGTAATCGCAGGGACGGTCATCAAAATCTCCGCCGTATGCCTGGTATTCTCTTCCATAACGATCCTTTTTGTCTATGGACTGGTCAATATAATCCCATATAAAGCCACCTTGATACAAAGGCTCTGTGTCCGTTAAATCGGTATATTTATGCATGGCGCCGCAAGAATTCCCCATAGCATGGGTATATTCACAGCAGATAAACGGTTTGGTTCTGTCTTTTTCCAGAAAGGCTTTGATATCTTCTACGCTGGTGTACATCTGGCTTTCCATATCGCTGGTGTCGTTGTAGCGTCTGTCGTGCATAATTCCTTCGTAATGCACCAGACGAGTCGGGTCTTCCCTTCTATAGAACTGAGACATTTCGTAAATATCCTTTCCACCGAAGGATTCATTTCCGCAGGACCAGATAAGGATACTTGGGTGGTTTTTATCTCTCTGGTACATGGAATTGACACGGTCTAACATCATAGAGAGCCATTCGGGTCTGTCACAAGGTACAATTTCCTTATATTTTTCGCTACCCTCCGGTGCTGTATCCCAGGAACCGTGAGATTCCAGATTGTTCTCTGCTATCATGTAAAGTCCGTATTCATCGCACAATTCGTAGACCATGTTATCGTTGGGATAATGGCTGGTTCGAATAGCATTAATATTGTTCTGCTTCATGGTTACAATGTCCTTAACCACCTCTTCCCTTGCAGCATGACGTCCTGTGAGAGAACTGAATTCGTGGCGGTTTACCCCTTTAAAGACGATTCTCTTTCCATTTATCAGCATAAGATTTTCCTTCATCTCAAAGCGTCTAAATCCCACTTTCTGAGGAATCACCTCTTCCAATTCTCCGTTTATGTTCCAGACCTCCAGAAGCAAATCGTAAAGAGCCGGTGTTTCCGCACTCCAAAGTTCTGGTTTTTCCACGTTCATATACAGAACGGTTTCCTGCTGCATTTCTTCTTCTGAAGTCTGCACAATCTCTCCATTCTTTGACAAAGTCAGGCGCACCCGGCCTTCTTTGGAGGCTTTTATTTTCACTTCTAAATCAGCCACTGTATAAGTATCGTCCAACAGTGTTCGAATTCTCAAATCTTCTACATGTACTTCTGGGACTGTGAATAAATATACATCTCTGTAAATACCCGAAAAGCGGAAAAAGTCCTGGTCCTCACACCAGCTACTGCTGGTCCATTTAAATACCTGTACTGCCAGCTTGTTTCTTCCCTCTTTGATAAACGGCGTCAAGTCAAATTCTGACGGTGTAAAACTGTCTTCGCTGTATCCTACAAAAGCACCGTTCAGCCACAGAGCCAGTCCGCTCTCTGCCCCCTGAAAGGAAATAAAGATTTTTCTGCCTTTCATATTTTCAGGCACTTCAAAGTATTTTACATAACTGGCTGTGGGATTAAAAAGGGTTGGAATTTCTCCTGGTTTTACCTCTTCTCTTCCTTCCCACGGATACTGTACATTGGCATACTGAGGTGCGCCGTATCCCTCCATCTGGATATGCGCCGGCACACGGATATCGTCCCAGGACTGGCAGCAGTATTCTTCTTTTTCAAATCCAGGTACTGTACTTTCGTAATTTTTTGCGTAATGAAACTTCCATAAACCATTTAAACTGTACCGAAAGCTGTCCTCACCCTGCTGCATAGCCTCTGTTGAGGCATAATATTTGTGGCTGGAATGTGCCGGTATACAGTTATCTTTAAAATATTCCGGATTTTTTACCATGGAATAGTCGAATCTGTTCATTTGATTTCCTCCTTAATTGTACTGAAATGATAATTTTATTTTACCATTGATAAAACATTTGTTGTATGATATGTTTAGCTAAATAATATAACATTTTGAAACAGGAGATTCTTATGCCTATTTACTTCAGAAATACCCCAGTAAAACAACCTTTCCTCTTTGATTCCATAGGATATAACTGGTGTCAGGACCCTATGAGCCGCCCGAAGGGATATCCTCATTTTCACTACCTGCAGACCGAGAAGGGGGTAGGACAAATACAAATTCAGGGAACACAATATACTCTGAATCCGGGAGAAGGGCTGTTTATCGCCCCTTTTCTTGGACATTCCTATCAAAGTATTTCAAAGGAAGAATGGCGTACCTGCTTCTTTACCCTGACCGGAACATTAGAAAGCAGTATCGGCAGACTTCTGGACAATCAGCAGATTCTTTTTGTGGAAAAAGAACTGGGAATGCTTTTGCACCGGGAAATTGTCCGCATTGCCGGAAAATTTGAAAATCTTCCCCTTGATACAAAAACCCTCTCCGTGGACTGCTACGGCCTTTTAATGCACTTTATAAACGGAGGATACACTAAGGATTTGGAAAAAGAAGTTCTTTACAAACGCTATGCAGAACCTGTACTAAAGAAAATCGAGGCAGATTATGCCTCTGAATTGACCATACAGGAGCTAAGCGAAAAGGTATATATCACACCCCAGTATCTCTCCCGGCTGTTCCGCCGCTTTCTGGGCTGTTCCGCCTATGAATACCTAACATCGTACCGCATTAATAAAGCCAAGGAATTGCTGTTGACGGATGGAAGCCTGGAAGTACAGGAAATTGCCATTCGCACAGGCTTTTCTGATACCAGCCATTTCATTGCTATGTTTAAAAAGGCAGCAGGTCTCACCCCCAGAGAATTTCGAAAAATAAATGGATAATCGCAAATAAATGGATAATCGCAAAAATGGAACCGCAGACTCATGTCTGCGGTTCCATTTGCGTAATATTCTCCAGAATGTGCACTCCTGGATACAGTCTTCCTGCTGCCGTTAATTCTCTTTATAAGTACGCTCTGCTGTATCACATTTTTTACAAAAGTTTCTGTGAGAAAAACAGTCTGAATCAGTAAACAGATATTCTCGCGGGCTATAGATATCCTCAAAGCTGGCTATTGTATACGGTACGTTTTTGTAAATAATAGAAAACATACCCCCATAGAAAGTATAATTTTATACCTTCTCATAATATCTGTATTCCATTCTGGGTTTTGTCTTTTTACTCATTTTCCTTCATTCTTTCGGATTACATCTTCGATACGCCGTTTCACCTCTGCAGCAATTTCTACAGTTTTCATATCCTTGTATTCT
>DXFK01000033.1 GCA_019114495.1 Candidatus Blautia stercoravium | reverse complement strand
CGGGAACTGTTTGTATACGAAACCGCACATGACCCGGAAGCCTCTCTCTTTCAGGTAAAAACCTATTTTGAAAACATCTGGGCTCTTTCAGACAGCAAAGATTTTGTGTGCAGGAAGAAAACCGAAAAGATTTCTGATGCCGAAAAACAATTAAAAAAGCGCTTTGGCAAACTTCAGGAATTATACCCGGAAGCCTATACTTCGTGGAAATATGAAGAACGAACCTTTGAAACCAATAAAATTTCTCTGCTGTGCAATCCCCTGGAATCGGAAAACAAAGAGCCCTGGATGTGGTACTCACTGTATCAGCTTATGTCAGAAGCTCAGGATGTGACCATTTACACGCCATACATTATCTGCGGCAAAGAAATGTATGAAGATTTATTCTCCCTGCATAAGAAAAATATTCCGGTGGAAATCATTACGAATGATGTAGCCAGCGGCGCGAACCCCTGGGGCTGTACCGATTATTTAAACCAAAAGGAAAATATCCGGGAAACCGGTGTGAAAGTATATGAATTTATGGGAAAACATTCCTGCCATACGAAAGCAGTTCTGCTGGATGACCGTATGAGCATTCTGGGTTCTTACAATCTGGATATGCGCAGTACTTATCAGGATACGGAACTTATGCTTGCCGTAGATTCCCCTGAACTGAATTCGCTGATACGAAAAGAAGCGGAAACAGACAAAACCTACAGTAAGATTATGCAGGATAATGGAACCTATCAGTATGGGGAAAACTATAAAACAAAAGAACTCTCCAGCGGAAAGAAACTGTTCTATAGTATTTTAAGAGTGGTGATTCTTCCGCTTCGCAGGTTCTTGTAAGCCAAAATATACAGGCGCAGTTTTACTGCGCCGCTATTTTTTCTGCCAAATCATTTAAATAAACCCATCGTTCCATCTTCTCTTCTAACTGGATTTGTGCAGTCTCCTTTTCCTGAGTCAGTTCATTGAGTTTCCCAGAATTCGTGGCATTTTTCATAATATCCGCATCCAGACTGGCTATTTTTTCTTCTAATACTGCTATATCATCATCAATGGTCTCAAATTCTCTCTGCTCTTTATAAGTAAATTTCAGCTTTGTACTTCGGTTCTGCTTCCAGTCTTTGTTTGTTTTTTTCTCGGTATTCTCGGCTTTTTTATCCGGTTTTCCCTTTTCCTGCCGTGTCTTTTTGTCCTTTTCTTTCAGATAATCCGTATAACCGCCTTCATACTGGCAAATATGCCCCTTTCCATCAAATTCCAGAATCCGATCTGCCACATTATCCAGAAAATAGCGGTCATGTGACACTGTAATGACAATTCCCTGGAACAAGTTTAAGTAGTCCTCCAGAATGGTCATAGTTGGAATGTCCAGGTTGTTTCCCGCCTCATCCAGCAAAAGCACGTTGATGTTTTCACACAAAACGCCCAAAAGATATAATCTCCGCTTCTCCCCTCCTGAAAGCTTTCCAATAGGTGCATACTGCATATCCGGTGTAAACAGAAAACGTTCCAGCATCTGGGATGCGCTGATTCTGCCTTCTCTTGTAGTAATATACTCCCCGATATCTTTCACATAATCAATAACTCTCTGCTTTTCGTCCATATGCTGCTCTTCCTGAGCAAAATATCCCATACGAATGGTTTCTCCGATTTCAATGGTTCCGCTATCCGGCTGCGCCAACCCTGCAAGCATTTTCATAAAAGTAGACTTTCCGCAGCCATTTGGCCCAATAATCCCCACTTTCTGATTTTTCAGAAATATATACTCGAAATCCTCAACAATTTTAAGATTCCCAAAACTTTTTGTTATCTGGTGCAGTTCTATGGTCTTTTTTCCCATTCTGGTTTCTACAGAATCCAGTTCTACTGTCTGGTCCTTTACCGGTGCTTTCTGATTTTTCAGCTGCTCTAATCTTTCCAGCCTGGCCTTTTGCTTGGTGCTTCTGGCCCGGCAGCCTCTCTTAGCCCATTCCAGCTCCATTCTCAGCACACTCTGGCGCTTCCTTTCAGAAGCCAGTTCCATGTCTTCTCTTTCTGCTTTCATTTCCAGAAACTGAGAATAATTGGCTGCATAACTGTACATCCGTCCATGACTGATTTCCAGGATTCTGTTAGTCACCCGGTCCAGGAAATAACGGTCATGAGTTACCATCAACACGGTTCCCCGAAAATCCCGCAGATACTCCTCCAGCCAGGCAATCATCTCTGCGTCCAGATGATTAGTAGGCTCATCCAACAGCAGCAAATCAAAGTCTGAAGCCAGAACCTTGGCAAGAGCCACCTTGCGCCGCTGTCCTCCGGACAGATATTCTATGGGGGTATCATATTCCAGAATCCCCAGCTTATTCAAATTACTCTCTATTTTCCATTGCTGTTCACCGTCCCGGATATAAGACAAAATGGTGGCATTTTCCGGAAATCGGGGATTCTGCGGCAAATAGGCAATCCGCAGATTATTCTGCTTGACAATCTGACCCTCATCCGGCTCTTCCAAACCGGCTGCCATTTTCAAAAGCGTGGTTTTTCCCGTACCATTTATGCCAATAATACCGATTTTGTCCCCTTCCTGAATACCAAAGGACGCATGGTCAAAAATCACTTTTTCTCCATAAATTTTGCTGATATTGTCTATGTTTAAAATATTCATGAAAAGACTCCTCTGTATTTAATCCTTTAACTCTGCTTATGATAAAGGATTTTTTCAGGTACGTCAACAGCCGAAATTTCCGCTCTATATATGCGGCATACCTCTCTATGAACACTTTATCTAATTCTCAGGCAGTGCGTCCTGCAGCTTGACTCCGGCCTCATTGAGCATGGCAATCAGCAATCCATACTCAAAATCCTGCACCGGTCTGCGTTCTTCCAGAAGAATCCCCATAACACCTTTGACCTCCTCTGCGTCCTGTACAGGAAGATACATGGCCTTTGCCTCCGGAAGCGTATGGGTACAGGCTCCTGCCCGGTGATGATTAGCTGCCACCCACTGTACCACGGCTTTTTCCTGAAAATTCACCAATTCTTGCAGCGTTCTTTGCTCCATGCCTTTTCTGGGAAAAAGAAGAGGAACATCCAAAAGTCCGTCTTTTTTCACCGGATAAATGAGAATGGACAGATTCAGCAGTTTCCCGGCCTGCTCTGCCACCTGCTTCCATACCTCTGCCTTCGATTTACATCTGCGCAGCTTCTGGCTGTTTTCCAACAGAATCTCCGTTCGATACTGCTTTTTCGCACTTTCCCGATTCTGCTGCTTCAGTTTTCTGGTCAGGCTCGCCGTAAAAAATCCAACTACAAACAGCATAACAAACGTAGTCGGATACCCTTTGTCATACGCCTTAAAGCTCAGATAAGGGTCTGTAAAAAAGAAATTAAATGTCAGCACACTGAAAAGCGAAGAATACAGGGCATAAATTTTTTTATCCGCAATATAAGAAGACAGCAAAACACCCAGAATGTAGGTCATGATAATATTAGATTCAGAAAGTCCCAGTTTCTGAAATCCAAAAGCCACCGCTGTTGTCAGCAGCAGAACTCCTGTAATAGCTGACAAGTCTGCTGCCGTGTGTGAATGTTCTGTCCGGTGTCTCCCCTTTCCTGCCGGTTCCCTCCCGGTATTCTTCTTCCTGCCGTCCGGAATAATATAAATATCAATATTCGGTGCCCGATACATAAGCGTCTCCAGCACTTCCACCTTACCCTTTTCCCAAAATCTCCTGCGGTTGTTTTTTCCGATGACAACCTTGGATACATTTCCTACAATAGCATATTCTGCAATCTGCTGTGCAATATCCGAGCCATATACAGTGACAATCTTCGCCCCCAGAGCTCTGGCCAGTTCCAGATGACGGTTCAATACACTCTTCGTCTTCTCATCTGCCTGTTTTAGCTCCGGTGTTTCTACAGACAGCACTGTAAACTGGGCATGAAACGCATAGGCCAGACGGGAAGCGGTACGAATCACCTTTGCACTGGAGGGCGCAGAAGAAATACAAGCCAGAATATGCTCTCCTGTATGATACTCCATGTTTCCCAGGGCATTTCGCTCTTCTTCCGCAATCCGATTGACACGGTCTGCCACCCGGCGCAGCGTAATTTCTCTGAGTGCCACCAGTTTTTCCCGTTTAAAAAAATTAGAAAGAGCTCTCTCCGCCTGCAGCCGGCCATAGATTTTCCCTTCCTTCATCCGCTCAATCAGTTCATCCGGCTCAATATCTATCACCTCAACCTGGTCTGCCGTATCAAATATCCTGTCCGGAATTCTCTCCCGAACCTCGATTTGCGTAATAGTTCCTACCAGGTCATTCAGACTTTCCAGGTGTTGAATATTCAGGGTTGTATACACGTTGATACCAGCACGCAATAATTCCTTTACGTCCTGGTATCGTTTTTCATTGCGGCACCCCTTTGCATTTGTGTGCGCCAATTCATCCACCAGCATCAGCTTTGGCATTCTCTTTAAGGCTGCGTCCACATCAAACTCCCGCAGCTTGACGCCCTTGTAATCCACCATCATAGGAGGCAGCATTTCAATTCCTTCTGTAAGCGCCTGGGTATCCGGTCTGGCATGGGGCTCCACATAACCTGCCACAACCTCCACACCATGCCGTAACGCTTCATGAGCAGCCTCCAGCATGGTATAGGTTTTGCCGGAGCCGGCCGCATACCCCAGAAAGATTTTCAGCTTTCCCCTGGTTTTTTTCTGTTTTTGCTCTTCCTCATATTTCAGTTTCCTCAACAATTGTTGGGAATCCGGTCTTTCATTCTCCATCTAAAATCCCCATAGCATCTGCGATTGCCAGATTGCATTTCAAAACATTCACTCTGTCTTCTCCAAAAACTCCCAGAAACTTATGCTCTGTGTTGTTTTTTACAATTTCAGAAACCTCTTCTTCGGACAATCCTGAATTTTCAGCCACTGTAGAAATCTGGATTTCAGCTGCTTTCGGTGAAATATCCGGGTCAAGTCCGGAACCGGAAGCAGTCAGAAGGTCTGATGGAATATCTTCCTTCTTTACATCCGGATGTTTTTCTAAAAATTCGTCCAAATCTTTTTCCATACGCTCTTTCAGATCCGGATTGGAATTTCCATAGTTTGAACTTCCGGAAGCTACACCTTTATAGTCTCCGCTTTCTTTTTCTTCCTCTGTATAAGTGTTGTAATTTACAGCAGAAACACGGGGCTGAAAATAATAATCCTCTGTAAAATCCTGTCCAATCAGGGAAGACCCTACTGCGTCCTCTACATCTGAAACCGGATTTCCTTCTTTATCTACCAGACTTCCGTTTGCCTTTTCCTTCATGGTCAACTGGCTGACTCCAGTCAGGGCCAGAGGATAGAGAAAAGAGCAAAGTACCATCAAAACAATACAAAATCCCAACATCTTACCTATTGATTTCAAAGACTTTTTCATGTGTCTTCCTCCTACATTCCAATTAATGCCAGCAGCGGAGCTACCAAAAGGTCAATTATCTTAATGCCCACAAAAGGCACCACAATTCCGCCCAGACCGTAAATACCCATATTTCTCAGCAGCAGCCTTTCCGCTTTCATGGGTTTGTATTTTACACCCTTCATGGCAATGGGAATCAGTCCCGGAATAATCAGGGCGTTGAAAATCAAAGCGGACAATATTGCGCTTGCCGGTGTTGCCAGATGCATAATATTTAAAATCTGCATTTGAGGCAGAACCATGGTAAACATGGCCGGAATAATGGCAAAATATTTTGCAATATCGTTAGCAATACTAAAGGTAGTCAGAGAACCTCTGGTAATCAGAAGCTGTTTTCCAATCTCTACCACTTCCAGAATCTTTGTAGGGTCAGAATCCAAATCCACCATGTTTGCTGCTTCTTTAGCTGCCTGGGTTCCTGAATTCATAGCAAGCCCTACATCTGCCTGCGCCAGCGCCGGTGCGTCATTCGTTCCGTCTCCGGTCATAGCCACCAGCTTTCCTTCTGCCTGTTCCTTCTTAATGGCATCAATTTTATCTTCGGGTTTACACTCTGCAATAAATCCGTCCACTCCTGCTTCTTTCGCAATCGTAGCTGCAGTCAGAGGGTTATCTCCGGTACACATAATGGTTTTGATCCCAATTTCCCGAAGTCTTTCAAAACGCTCTACCAGACCTGGTTTTACCGTATCCTTCAGATAAATTACACCTAAAATCTTATTGTTTACACAAACGACCAGAGGCGTTCCTCCAAGGTTTGAAACTTCGGTTACAATTCCTTCCAAATCTCCGGGAATCTTTCCGCCCAGTTCTCTTGCAAAGGTTTTCATGGCCTCAAAGGCACCCTTTCTCACCATTGTACCGTCTTTTAAATTCACACCGCTCATCTTGGACTGTGCGGTAAACTCTACAAATTCCATCTGGCTGCAAATGCTTTCATCTAAAGCACAGCCCATCTGCCGTCCCAAATCCACTGTAGATTTTCCTTCCGGTGTGGTATCCATAAGTGAGCTCATAACACTGTAATCTATCAGGTCTGTCTTTTCCACACCCTTTACCGGATAAAATTCTGCTGCCAGCCTGTTTCCATAAGTAATGGTTCCTGTTTTATCCAGAATCATGGTATCTACATCACCGCAGGCTTCTACAGCTTTTCCGGACATGGCGATGACATTAAATCTGGTTACTCTGTCCATACCCGCAATACCGATAGCAGAGAGCAGTCCGCCAATGGTGGTTGGAATCAGACATACCATCAGCGCAATAGTCCAGGAAATAGGAATATCAACTCCCAGATAGCCTGCAAAAGGATGTAAGGTTACTACTACAATCAAAAAGATTAAAGTCAGTACAATCAGCAGCGTATTCAGCGCAATTTCGTTAGGTGTCTTCTGTCTTTCTGCACCTTCTACCAGGGAAATCATCTTATCCAGGAAAGATTTTCCGGGTTCAGCCACAATTTTGATTTTCAGCCAGTCAGATACTACGGTTGTACCGCCTGTCACAGAGGAGAAATCTCCTCCTGACTCACGGGTTACCGGAGCAGATTCTCCTGTAATGGCAGATTCGTCTACAGAAGCGACACCTTCTATAACTTCTCCATCATTTGGAATCACTTCTCCTGCTTTTACCAGAACGATATCGTCTTTTTTCAGTTCTGACGCATTTATCATTTTTTCCTGGCCATTTGCCAAAAGCAGTCTGGCCTTGGTATCCTGTTTGGTCTTTTTAAGGGAAGCCGCCTGTGCCTTTCCTCTTCCCTCTGCCACAGATTCCGCAAAGTTTGCGAACAGTACGGTTATAAATAATATCAGAGTTACAATTCCGTTATAAATCTGATACTTGGCATCACCACCGAACAAGGTCGGAAAAAAGGTCAGCACCAGGGTAATTACAAAACCGATTTCCACCACAAACATAACCGGATTCTTTATCATATAACGTGGGTCCAGTTTCTGAAAAGAACCGATAATTGATGATTTTAAAATATCTTTGGTAATGAATTTTGTCCTTTCATTTTTAGCCATTTCTTACTCTCCTTTGGTTCCTGTCACTCTTCTCTTCCTCTACATCCACAGGGACAAATGCTCTGCAATGGGGCCCAGCGCCAAGGCCGGGAAGAAGGTCAGCGCAGCAAAAATATATACGATAAATACCAGAATCAGCATAAATGTTACATTGTCTGTACGCAGTGTACCAATGGTTTCGTTCATTTTTTTCTTGGCAAGCAGGGAACCTGCAATGGCAAGCTGTGCCACCATGGCAATGTATCGTCCGAAAAACATAGCAAATCCTGTAGTCATATTCCAGAATACACTGTTGTCTGCCAGTCCCTCAAATCCGGAACCATTGTTTGCCGCAGATGAGGCATATTCGTACAATACCTGGCTGAGTCCATGATAGCCGGGATTGGTAATGCCGTCCAGACCTGCCTGTACAGATATGGCAAGTGCAGAAAATCCCAGAATCAGCAGCGGGTGAATCAGAATACAGATAGCCACCAGCTTCATTTCTTTTCCTTCAATTTTCTTATTCAGATATTCCGGTGTACGCCCTACCATCAAACCACAGATAAAAACGGCAAGAATCACGTACATAATCATATTCATCAGACCTACGCCTTTTCCGCCAAACACACAGTTTAACATCAT
The DNA here is from genome assembly GCA_019114495.1 of Candidatus Blautia stercoravium. Taxonomy (GTDB): domain Bacteria; phylum Bacillota; class Clostridia; order Lachnospirales; family Lachnospiraceae; genus Blautia; species Blautia stercoravium. The sequence goes on along the minus strand of DXFK01000033.1, from coordinate 22,355 downwards.
ATGAAGCATGGGAACCATACCGCCCAAAGGGGTCAGGCTATCATGCATATTGTTGACCGTACCGGTGGTGAAGGATGTTGTTACCGTGGTAAAGAGTGCAGACTGAGCTACACCGAAGCGAACCTCTTTGCCTTCCATATTGCCGGCTGTCTGGTCGATTCCCATATTTCCGATAACCGGATTTCCTGCCATTTCCGCATGATAGCAGATAAGCAGGCCAACTGTAAACAAAATAGCCATGGCTCCGAAAATCACTGCTCCCTGTTTTCCCATAAGCAGCCTTTTCTTTGGAGCAGATTGAGTTTTCACTTCCAAAGCAGCCTTTTCTTTCTTCTTATCATGAATCATATGTCCAAAAGTAACAATGCAGGCTCCTGGCAGAAGCATCATGGAAATCAGCTCTGTAATGTCAGAAAGAATCGTAGGATTCTCAAAAGGTGTTGTTGAGTTTGCCCCAAAGAAACCGCCGCCGTTGGTACCTAAATGTTTAATGGATTCCAGCGCTGCCACCGGGCCAACCGCGATATCCTGCAGTTTTCCTTCTATTGTATGTACCGTAAGGTTCCCGCCCAAAGTCTGCGGTGTTCCCTGGCTGACTAAAAACAGCCCTATAAGGAAAGACAGCGGAATCAAAACTCTGGTGATAATCCGAACCACATCTCTGTAGAAGTTGCCAATCTGCTTTCCTGCCAGTCCTCTGCAAAAAGCCATACACGCCGCATAGCCGGTTGCCGCAGAGGTAAACATCATATAAATAATGACACACATCTGGCTGGCATTGGACAAACCGCTTTCTCCTGAGTAATGCTGCAGGTTTGTGTTTGTCATGAAACTGATAATGGTATTGAAGGAAAGAGACGGTTCCATAGAATCAATCCCATTGGGATTCAAAAACGGCAGGTTCTGAATCCTTAAAAACAAATATCCTACAAATATCATGACTGCATTGGCCAGCAAAAGGGTTACTGCATATTTTTTCCAGCTCATGTCTGTGCCTTTAATACCGCAGATTTTATAGATAAAAGAGTCTATCGGATCAAATACTTTATCTGCAAAAGTTTTTTGTCCGGTTGTAATGTGATACATGTATTTTCCCATAGGAATGACAAGAATCACAAAAATCGAAAGTGTTAAAATAATTTGTAACATTTCTTCTCCTCCTGGTCTTTTCCTCTCGATTCTGTATTACAGTTTTTCGGGATAAATTAATGCATATACCAGATATCCCGCTAAGGCTGCAATTATTATTCCCAAAACAATCATTTCTTACTTCCTCCTATTTGTCCTTTGGTTTTACCTGTGATTCGCAGAAATCTGCAAATAATTTGACGAGTCCAAAGCTGACGGCCAGGACTCCAATCATGATTACATCCATCATAATTTTTTTCCTCCTTGCTGTAACATTGTATTCCTTTCCAAGTTAAGGAGGTATTAATCTGAATTTATTTCGTATTAAGATAGCATTAAGAAGTCTTCCGAAACTGCATATATCACAAACAAAAACGCAGCCTGTATTTCACCAAATGGGTGATTTACAAACTGCGCTTTTCATACTATTCCTGTTTCAATTCCTATTTCAGCCTTCTGTTTCATCCAGAAATGCTCTGATTTCCTCTTCGTTTCCCTTCAAAGAGCCTTGTATCATAGGCGGTTTTCCGCCCCCTTTTCCATGAAATGCTTCATTTAACTGTTTCCCAATCATATGGATACTGCCTTCCCGCTGTCCCAGTACATACCGAAATCCCTTTTCCTCCGTACCGGCAAACACACCGCAGACACCTTCCGTCTTTTCCATTGCCTCGTTGACAAAATTCCGCATGGCAGCTGCGTCCATATCATCTACAAAAAGTATCAGATTGACCCCCAAATGTTCCTCCAGCTTCTTTTCTTCCTCTTTTAAAGCAGCGGCTACCACCTTTTCCTGCAGCTTTTTGTTCTTTTCTTTTAAAGACGCAATTTCCTGCTCCATTCTTTTTACTGCCTCAACAACCTCCTCCTGCTTTGCGGATAGGCGGTTGGAAATCTGTTTCACGCTGGTTTCTTTCTGCCGATAATCCAAAAGAGCCCGGAAACCGCAGTGCAAAGAAAGCCGCATACCTCCTTTATACCGTATGGCACCCGTAATCTTAATCATACCCACGCTTCCTGTGGTTTTTACATGAGGAGCGCAGCAGGCACAACTGTCATAGCCAGGAATCTGCACAACCCGCACCTGACCTTCTATCTCCATTTTACTGCGGTAAAAAATATCCTTCAGCTCCTCCCTGGAAGGCTCCAGTACTACAATGGGAATATCTGCTGCCACGGCCCGGTTAGCCTCATACTCAATTTCCCACAGTTCTTCTTCTGTCAAAGGACCATTGTAATCCATAGTGACCTCTTCTTTTCCCAGATGAAATCCCACATTCTGGTATCCGAAGCGTTTGTATACAATTCCGGATACAATGTGTTCTCCGGTATGCTCCTGCATTTTGATAAACCGTTCCTGAAAATTTAATTTTCCCTTTATCCATGCCCCCTCTGTCAACGGCCCGTCTGTTTCATGTATGAGAATTCCCTCTTTTTCCTGTACGTCTAAAACCTGCACGGTCATCTCTCCCTCTGAAAGAATTCCCGTGTCTGACGTCTGTCCTCCGCCCTCAGGAAAAAAGGCAGTTCCCGAAAGAACTACCTCATATTTGTTTCCCTTTTGGACGCAGGATAATACCTTTGCCTCAAATTCGGACAGGTAACTGTCCTGATAGTATAGTTTTTCTGTCATTCCTGCTCTCCATATACCCTGATAACAGAGGAAATCTTATGTACAGCCTCCATGCCCTCAATAATCAGCATTGCGTCGTGGAAGTTTCCTTCTCTGACCTCTGAGGTTACGACAACGATTTCCGCGAAATCCTCTTTTCTGTGTTTCTGAATCATCTGTGCAATACTTACATTATAATTTCCCAGTACGCTGGCAATGCCCGCCAGAACCCCCGGCTTATCATCTACATGCAGTCTTAAGAAAAACCGGCTCTTTGTCTCTTCCTGCTTCTTAATTGGCAGTTCTTTATAGCAGGTGCAGCTGATTCTGCCTGTACACTGAAACAGAATATTTCTTACAATGTCAAAAACATCCCCCACAATGGCACTGGCTGTCGGCAGTTCTCCTGCCCCTCTTCCGTAAAACATAGCATCATCCACTGCATCTCCATGGACAAAAACCGCATTAAAAGAATCGTTTACAGAAGCCAGCGGATGCCCTTCCGGAACCAGCATGGGCTGTACCTTAACCTCGATTCCGTTCTCTGCATTTTTCGCCACACCCAGCAGCTTAATCACACAGCCCAATTCTTTTGCATACCGGATATCCTTGGAAGAAATGTGGGTAATGCCCTCTGTGGCAACATCTTCAAAAGTCACTCTGGAATTAAAGGCAATGGATGCCATAATAGCCACTTTCCGCCCTGCGTCATAGCCCTGAATATCTGCTGTAGGGTCAGCCTCCGCATAGCCCAGTCTGGTAGCCAGAGCCAAGGCGTCGGCAAACTCCATATGCTCCTGGGTCATCTTGGTGAGAATAAAATTGGTTGTTCCATTGACGATTCCCACAACCTCGGAAATATGATTTCCCGCCAAACACTGCTTCAAAGGACGAATAATGGGAATACCTCCCGCCACAGACGCCTCAAACAGGAAATCGCAGTGGTGCTCCGCAGCACAGTCCAAAAGTTCTCCTCCAAAAGAAGCCACCAGGTCTTTATTGGCTGTCACCACATGTTTTCCCGCGCTAAGAGCGGCTGTAATATATTCCTTTGCCGGATGGATACCTCCCATTACTTCAATGATAATGTCAATGGATTCATCCTCCAGAATTTCCTGCCAGCTGTCTGTCAGCAGTTCCGGCTCCTGCAGTTTTGCCGCTGCTTTTTTCAGATTTCTTACCAGAATCTTTTTAATGGCAACTGCAGCGCCTATTTTCTGCTCCATTTCCTCTTCCTGGCTTTTCAAAACCTTATAAACTCCGGTTCCCACAGTTCCCAAACCTAAAAGTGCTGCATGAATTATTTTTTTACTCATTCTTTTCTTCCTTTTTTACATCTACTCTTTCCACAAATCCTTTTTTCAGTTTACTGTTACGCTTAAAGGCCTTACTCCAGCCTCCGATTTTATTGTATACCCAGAAGGAATGGGACAGAACCGTCTTGGCTTTCCCAATCTTTTCCTTGGTGGTATTGCTGTAAATGGTTCCTCCGCATTCCAGCTTTGTCCCTTTGATAATGTGGGTAATCAAATCGGTTTCGCAGGTAATGTCGTCCGGCACCTCTGTATAAGCCATACCCACACAGTCTGCCTTATGGGCATCGCTGCCTCCGGTTCCCGGCAGTTCGTATTTCTCTGCAATCTCCTTTGCCTTATCATTGACCTCCCGGGGTTCACAGGCATTAAATATTTCCATGAAATCAAATTCCTTTAAAATATCAGGATTTCGCTTATAGGCCTTGGCATTCATAAAGCTCATAAACTTCTCCCCACAGGGATGGGCCGGACCTAAAATGCCCCCGTAGTTGTGTACAATAGGAATCAGCATCTGTACCGGAATGCCCCTCAGTTCCAGAAGGCGCAGTTTAATATTTTCCGGCATAATCACCAGAATATGCCCTGCGTCCAGGGTATCGTATTCAATGCCCTTTAAAACTACAAAGTCCTGATATTTCTGTCCTTTGATATGCTTTTTCCAGTACCGGTAGCCGCCGTAGGAATCATGGTCTGTTACCAACATTCCCCCGAATCCCTGATTTCTCAGCAGCCGAATATACTCCTCAATGGGCACTTTTCCGTCTATGGAGCCCTCCTTTGTATGGCAATGCATGTCAATCTTCATGACAACATCTCCTTTCCCGAACCTGGTTTCAGAATCTACAGGCCGAATCGCTGTCTGATAGCCCCTATTTTTTCCTTTGGCACAATCAGATTAAATCCCTGTGGATTGACCACTGCACCTTTGGCTACAGGAATCAGTACCTTTTCCAGATTTTCAAAGGTTACTAAAAGTGCCTGAAACTTCTTTTCTTTATTAAACTTTCTGAATTCCTCGGCATCCGTAAAGACAGGCTGAAAAATATCTCCGTTCTGGTTCTTCACATAAGGAACCTGAACGTTTTTGTCCGCTTCCTCTTCTCCCTTCTTTTCCACTGCTACAAGATACTTGCTTTTGGCAAGGTTTGCAGCAACCTCTTCTTCTAACTCCTGCAGGTTTTCCTTTTCCTTAATGTCCCCGCCTCTTCGAAATTCCTGCATAAAATAAATTCCCGAAAGCTGCAGCTGCGGATTTAAAAGAGGTCTTTTCTCCTCAGGAAGTGAAGAAAAGTCCGGTTTTTTTATGACATCTTCCAAGTCCAGCTCTGTCTTTTTTTCCTTTTCATGGTAGACGATACTATTGACACCCAGCGTATACAGGGCTGTATAAAAGCTGAGAAAGCTCTTATTTTCCACCTTAATCGCTGCGATAGGGTTTTTCTTTTCTGCCAGAGGCTTTGCTGCTTCCTCCAAATCTTCCTTATTCTCAAAAATCCAAACCTGGTCATTATAGCTTTCTGGGTCGCAGATAACAAAAGGCTGTCTCGTAGCTCTGGAAAGAATGGTAAATACTTCCTCCCGGGTCTGTATTTTCTGAATCAGTTCCTTGTTTACATTGTCCATTTCATTTTCTCCTGTTGTGTTCTTTTCTATGTATAGTATACACCTGTTTCGTGTTTTTGTCCTCTGTTATTTCTTATGAAAAAACAGGATGCTGAAAAAAGCCACCTCGCCGTCGCAATAATAAGGAATCCCGCAGTACTCTGCCAATGCGTCTACCTTGACACAAAAGGCAGACAGACAGGACGCCTTTTTCTCGGGAAAAGGACAGACCTTCCCCTGTTCTTTGGCACAGGGAGAACATATCTGACAGGGGCCTGCCATGGCCGGAAGACACGCACCCACCTGGGCAGATGTGCGGTCTATCAGACTCCAGGTCATCTGGTTATGGCGGCGTTTAATCACCTTTGTCTCGCTGTCATCCATAATATTTTTAACCGGAGTAATGGTTTGCAGCACCAAAGCCCGTTGAAACTGTTTTGCCTTTTCCTCCAACTCTTTGGCCGTCCCGCAGGCCGGAGGGCAGGAATAATTACTGTCATAATTTCCACAGTAATTCATTTCACAGTACATTCGGAAACGCTCCTCAAACTGAATAGCTGCAGTGTCGATTACCTGATAATTGTCAAATCCCAATTCACTGGCTGCCTGTAATAAAATCTCTTCTAAATTCATCATAAGTCCTCTCCTTTCCCTGTCAGATTTCCTCTGTATAAAATCCGTATTCTGCTTCTCCGTTTTCCCAATATGCCTTTATCTGATACACATAGCCTGTATCACAGGATATTACCGGGTTTCCCGCCTGGTTGTCTGTCACCTGCACGGCTTCTCTCTCCGGCAAATCCGCAGCGCTTTCTTCGTCTTTCGCTTTTTCCCATTCTTCCTGACTCCACCGGAACACCTCTGTCTTTTCCGGTACCACGCTAAAAAGCAGCTCTGTCTGCGTACCGTTTTCCAGAGAAATCCTGGTCATATCCTTCCACTGCAAAATATGGGCGCCGTCTGCTGATATGGTTTGTTTGTCTTTATTTTCTGTTTCATAAGTCCAGGTGTAAGTTGGCCCTTTGGGTATAGAAGCCGCCACAAGTGCATTTGGCTGTGCATAGGAAAGATCCAGAGTGGGAATCTGGGTCAAATCCGCCTTTGGGAAGAATTCATCCAGATAGTGTTTATACGTCTCTTCATATTTCTGATTTTTCTTTTCCTTCACCTGTATTTTTGTAATCCCATTATACTGAGCCGGATAAGACTGGGCCACCGCTCCGCTGCCCCATACAAGCACAACATCGCCGCTCTCCAAATCATCTCCGGAAATTTTCTCTTCCTGTTGATCATATACTCCGTCTTTGGGAATGGTTCCCAAAAAAGGCATTTCATTAGTTAAATCCACAAACATATACTTTCCCTGCTGGTTTTCCAGGTATACTGCTTTCATAGCGTACTCTCCGTTCAGCTCCTGTTCCTTTTCAGACTTGTCCTCCTGTCCGAAAAAAGTATTTTTGATAGAAAAAGCGCCTCCCAGCATCAGAATCGTAACCAGCACTGCACCTGCGTACACGACTGTATTTCTTTTCTTCATAGAACCTCCTGTATCCCGGACAGTCTTGACTGTCTTCCTGTTTTTTTCAGCATACCACAAACACGCCAAAAAAGAAAGGGGCTGACGCATCAGCCTCTTTCCATCTATTCTTCTGTATCTTACTTATAATAAAATCCCGCGCATTTCATATTCGTATCAAAGGATATGGTGAACATGATCTCTATTCAAGACAAAAGTTTCTTTAATTCTTGCAAACCTCATCATAAAGATTCCGTCCCTTAGAATCAATCACCACAATCACTGGGAAATTTTCCACTTCCAGCTTACGGATAGCCTCTGTGCCCAAATCATCATAGGCAATCACTTCTGCCTTCTTAATACACTTGGAGAGCAGCGCTCCCGCACCGCCTACAGCGGCAAAGAAAACAGCACCGTTTCGCACAATGGCATCTGTAACTTCCTGCTTTCTTCGTCCCTTTCCAATCATACCGGTCAGCCCCAAATCCAGCAGTCTGGGCGCATATTTATCCATACGGCTTGCTGTAGTCGGACCGGCAGAACCGATGGGACGTCCCTCTCTGGCCGGAGTAGGACCCATATAATAAATCACATTTCCGTCCAGTTCAACAGGAAGTTTTTCTCCCCTGTCCAGAGCCTCGGACATTCTCAAATGTGCCGCATCTCTTGCTGTATAAATAGTTCCCGTAATATAGACATAATCTCCTGCTTCCAGTGTCTTTACCTCTTCCTTATCCAGAGGCGCTTTCATATATCTGTCCATTCTCATTCCTCCCAAAGCATTATATGGTTCTGGCAATATGACGGTTTACATGACAGCAGATATTCACTGCCACCGGAAGTCCCGCAATATGCGTTGCATAAGTATTAATATTCACTGCCAACGCTGTGGTATCGCCTCCAAGACCAGCAGGTCCCAGACCGATTTCATTGATTTTTGCCAGCAGTTCCTCTTCCAGTTCTTTGATATGAGGAAGTTCGGAATGTGTACCGATTTCACGGGTCAGCGCCTTTTTCGCCAAAATGGCAGCCTTTTCAAAGGTTCCGCCGATTCCCACGCCTACCACAACAGGAGGACATGCGTTAGGGCCTGCTTCTCTTACAGTATTCACAATAGCCGCCTTTACGCCTTCCACACCATCCGCAGGTTTCAGCATATGGATTTTACTCATATTTTCACTGCCGAAGCCTTTAGGCGCTACCAGAATCTCTACTTTATCCCCCGGAACCAGTTCATAGTGAATAATGGCCGGTGTATTGTCTTTTGTATTGACACGAAGCAGCGGGTCACCCACTACGGATTTTCTCAGATAGCCCTGCTGATAGCCCTGGCGCACGCCTTCGTTTACCGCGTCTTCCACGCTGCCGCCTTCAAAGTGTACGTCCTGTCCGATTTTCAAAAATACCACAGCCATACCGGTATCCTGGCAAATGGGAATCATATCTTCCCCCGCAATTTCCAGATTTTCCAAAAGCTGTCCCAAAATCTGTTTTGCCAGAGGTTTTGTCTCTTTCTCGTGTACATCTCTCATGGCCTTGTCCATATCCGGCGCCAGATAGTAATTGGCCTGTATGCACATTTCTTTAATATTCTGTGTCAGAAGTTCTACGTTTACGCTGCGAACCATACTCGTTCCTACCTTTCTGTTTTACTTTGGCTGACCGCTCAAATGTCTGCTTAAGTCAATGCGGTTAAAGTCCTTAATATCGTCAGACTGATGTTGTCCCAGCAGTCCAATCAGCATATAATACCCGTTTCTGGGGTCCTGGGGATATTCTTTTACCAGAGTAAATTCTCCGATTTTCCCGGTACTGGAAATATGCATCCTTGGTCCCAGACATTCCAGAATGTACGGACCAATCTGCACATGATGTTCATCATAATAAGAAACCGGCAAATCCTGCGCCACTGCTTCTTTCACCTTTTTTTCCAACTGAAACAAATTCACATCCGGCTTCTGTTCAAATTCCAGCACAAACCCATGACGCACATCCGAGCGGGGACCGTCCTGTGCATATCCCTCTCCCATGAAATGCACACACAAATCCTCCAGCGTATGAGCTGCTTTCCTGTAAACCACGGACTTATGTACAATCTTTGCAATATTTTCAGGAAGCGGACCGAACATATTAGGGCGGGTAATGATGATTTCTTCCCCAATTCCTACCAACAGGTCTGCGTTTCTCTTCAAAAACGGGAATATCAGTTCAAAATGCTCCACAATTACCATTTTTCCGTTCCTGGAAGCTTCCAGAATAGCCTCTGCCAGCACATGCATCTGGGTAAATGCAGACTCAAACCGGATATCCAAATGATAGGTATGGGGAGAAAACGGATCTTCCAAATCCTCATGAAGAAGAGGAAGGGGACGAATATTGACGCCTTCATCGTCATTGGTCAAATCAACCCCCGGAAACATCCCTTTAATCAAGAGACTCTTTCCAGCTCCTGCGTCTCCGATAATTCCTATGATGTGGTCAAAGGGGCTTAAATACATCTGGCTTAACTGCATACCCAAATCCGCCATACGGCGGTTGCCTCTGGGCGCAAAATAATAGCTGTACAGATTTCCTTCCTGCATCTGTTTTGAATATGCCATACTTTTTTCCTCTGCTTTGCACAAAAGGTGCCGTATAAAGGGGTTTTTCAATCCTCACTCATACGACACCTGTGTTTCGTCAACCTTTATTTCTGAGTTTTTCTTGCTTTTCTAAGAGCAAGGATTCTTTCCATTTCATTGTAAACAATCATAAAGCCTTCGTCAACACCCATACCCGGTTTTGCAAGAATCTGGTCCGGTTTGGTTGCCATCGCACAGTTTACACAAACCTGTGCAGAACGGTCTGTTTCGTTGCAGGTACCGCCCTGGTAAGCCCCGAATCCCTTTTCTTTACAGTAAAGAACCGCTTCTACAATGTTGTTGATACCTCCAAGGTCCGGTGTCTTAATCTGTGCCATATGTCCGGCTTTGTTGTCTGCAAAATACTTCACATCTTCTAAAGTATTGCACCATTCGTCAGCTACCAGTTCTACATCAATGCCTCTTCTGTCCACTTCTTCTCTCAGTCCTTTTAAGCAGAGCATCTGTTTTTCTCTTTCCTCTGCGTCCATAGGTCCTTCAATTCTCAAATGGAACGGTTTTGCAGCTTCTTCCAGTTCTGCCAGATAATCCGCCATAGCTGGATAATTGTCTACGCCGAAAATTGCACCAATAGTACCGTATACGTCAATATGGAACACCGGCATATAATTTTCGTCATTGCGCAGCTTCAGCACACGGTCTCTTAACCATGCCACATATTTTTTTAAGATTTCTCCGTGCTCGCCCAGTTTTAACTTCACATTGTTAATCAAAGCGTGAGGCATAACAGCAGCCCCTTTTAAAATCATCTTGTCCGCATTGTCATAACGGCTGTCCCCAGATTGGGTAAATACAGGAATCGGCTCTTCTGATACCGTTGTGCCGTATTCATCAGCAACAACTTCGCACATGAGACGCTTGCTGGATTTTGCCACCGCATCCAGAATCGCCTGACTCACACCATAGCGGATAGCGGTGTGCAGTCTCTTACCATCCACCTGAATATTTTCCAGCATTTCGCATAAATTCTTAAAGCTGTCCGCCTCTTTTCCAACCAGTTCCGGTTTGATATATCTGTCAATAATCGGAATAAAGTCTTCTGCCAGAAACAGCGGGTCACGTCCGCCTGCCCCGGAATATTGTACGGCTGCACAGTCTCCCCATGCAATCTGTCCGTCCTCCAGAATCAGCATAACAGAAATGGCCTCTCCGGCCTGTCTTACAGACTTAAATCCCGGTGTAACGGTCTCCCCAAAATATGCAGCGCCATCAGAAACAGCGCCTTTTTTAATCGCTCTCTGGTCATCAAAGAAAAATCCGGTTCTTGCTTTTGAACAAATTACGTCTACTATTTTCATAATACTCTTCTCCTTTTTGTGGGTGTAAAAGAAGGGGTGTGAGGAGAGTTCCGGACTTACCTCACATGTGTTCTCCATTTTACATTCCGTTCCCACTCTTGAACTTTTGATTACTTTATATTTTCCTTCTATATTTTCTCTTTCGTCTCTGCCGCTCAAAGTCTCTCCTCATCCAGTTCCCTCCAAACGGCAGTTCCTTCGGCTATCCCTGATTGGAGATCCGTCCCTTTTATAAAATACTTCCTGATTTCACGCTGTTGCAGAGAAAACTGTTATCCCATTTCCAAGGTGACTGATAGTGGTTTTGGGGCAGATTCAAAACGATTTTGAGCCAGAAAACCACTATCTGCCGCCGTGGAAATGTTCACAGCCTACCTAACACCTTATCATCATTTAGGCTTACCAACCAATCTTCCCTTACTGATAGCATACACGTCATCAATAACCATCTGGAAGGAAGCTTTTCTCTTTTCCATCTTGGCACGATGTTCAATCTTGCCTCTGTTGAAGTCAATGAGTTCCTGCGGAAGGGGAACGTGTGCGGTATTTAAGTAGCGCACAGCGCCTTCATGGTCACGAGCCGGAAGCATTTTACCAAAGTTGTATTTACTCGGTGCAAACGGAATATCAATGACACCGGCTTTGACTGCGCGAATAACACCAAGAGCCAAATCTCCCATACCCAGTTCAAAGGTTTTGTCCACGATAGCGCAGGTTTCCCCTTTGATGATGGCTTTTTCCAACTCCAGGGCAGAGCTCTTTAATTCCTGGTCAGCCAACAGGGAAATGGCCTGTTTTGTACAGCGCAGCCCCTGTGCATTGGCTTCCATGGTGGGTACGCCAATGGCTTCGTGAGGAGTCTTAACAATGACTTTTGTAGCTTTTGCCAGAGCTGCTACAGAACTGCCCCAGGAGATAACAGCGAAAGCTTTTGCTTCGTCCTGTGGGAAACCGCCCATCCACTGATGTAGTACGGAAGTAACGGTTACATCTTCGTATCCGTATTTTTCCAGGTATTCTTCTGTCAGTTCTTCCAGAACCCGAAGTGCTGCAACGTCCTGTACCAGATTACCGCACTGGCCGTAACCTACGGTTACATTTTTTACACCCTGTTCTGCTGCCAGAAGAGCCTCGATAATAGCAACCGCATTAGACATGGACGGCGGAACCAGAGTACCGGTTAACGGTCCGTATGGCTCACGGTTAATGGATACGCCTGCTTCTTCGTAGATACCGGTCAGACGGTCTACATACTGCCAGTCATAAATGGTTCTCTCAAGAGGAACGTCTTTTGCATATGGAATATTGTAGGAAATACCGCCGCCTTCATAGCTTGTAAACCCTCCTGCATAGCAGATTTCTGTCAGCAGTCTGGCGTCCGGAGTACCATGGCGTACCTGTACCGGAGTATCCAGATTTTCAATAATCTGACGGCATCCGTATACACCGTGGTTGACAGCCGGAAAACCATTGAGCATGGATTTCTGTGTGTGGATAGACTCTTTAATTCCCACCTCTGCCTCTTCATAACGGTTCTGACGTGTATAAGAGTCAATAGTCGTAGGAAGCAAATCTGCCTCACCCTGGTCCTGCAGATACTGCAGAAGTTTAATGTGTTCATCAATCAACGCTACACCGGCTCTTGGCTGAATCAGTGTTCTTCTCTCCTTCTTCGCTGCTGACAGCTTTCTGGAAAAACTCTTTGATTCCGGCATGTTTTTGTGGTATTTAACCGCCTCCTCAAAATCTACATCCTTACCTGTCGGCCACTGTTCCAGAATTTCTTTTCGGATACCGTAAAATTCATCATCCGACAATCTTTTATTCCTTATGTCCATAATAAGCAATCTCCTTCTTCATAATTTCCAGCGTCGCTGTGGGATAATGCTGGGAAAGCAGTCCCATGGCCGCCAGAATATATTTTCTATCCACCAGGATTTCCGCATGCTCCGGGCGTAAAGAGCCGGGAGTGCTCTCATCATACAGAGCGTATTTGGCAATCTCCTCTGTATGCTTTGCATGTATCAGTGCGCCGCCTGTGACTATGACGTATTTCACACGGCGCAAATCCTTGCCGCTTTGCAGATAAGTCAGTCCGCAGGGGGTATACACCTGTTCCAGAGAACCTGCGTGACGTGTAACCGCTGTCTCCACAGCCGCACAGGCCAGCGCATAGTCCATGTTTTCCATTTCTTCATTATCCGGAATATAGTCTGTGTGACTTCCCAAATATTCCACCAGTCCCGCAATTTTCTGGCGGTTGATACCGGATATTTTCGACAGTTTCCGATCTCCAGCCGCTTCCAGAATTCCCTGGACGCTATAACGCATACCAATATCGCCTTCCACGCTTCGTTTGGCATATGGCTCCTGCAGGCCCTTCATCACCGTGGCTGCATTGGCCGGATTTCCGTCTGCAATGGAATAGACGTCTGTTGTGGCGCCGCCTAAATCCACGCCTACCAGTTCTCCAATGCCCCGGCAGTCCTCCCAGCCGTCAGACAACAGCTCCATGGCCGCCAGCATGGCAGAAGGTGTGGGCATAATAATGCCGGAAACCAAATCCGAAGCCTCGGAAAGTCCTTTTCCCTGCACAATTCTCTTCAGAAAAATTTCCCGTATCTGTTTCTGTGTGGGCTCAATATTCAATTCACCAAGCCTTGGCATGACATTTTCACAGATATAAGTGGTTCTTCCCTCCAGAATTTCCTGACACTCATCTGCTGCACAACGGTTACCGGCAATGACGATGGGGCAGTCATAGCTTAAATCTGCCAGCATTTTGGCATTATAAAGAATACACTCTGCGTTTCCCCCGTCCGTTCCTCCTGTCAGCAGAATAATATCAGGGTGATATTCCTCAATCTCCCGCATATCACCTTTTGTCAGGTTAAAAGAATAAGTTTTCCACACTTTTGCACCTGCGCCCAAAGACGCCTCTCTGGAGGCCTGGGCCGTCAGCTCCGGTACCAAACCTATAGAAATCATCTTCAATCCTCCGGCTGCGCTGGAGCAGGCATACCGTTCTTCATATTCCATATGCCCTACCGTCTTTTCCAGGAGTTCCAGAGCGTCACAAAGCCCGTTGTTAATATCTGTTTCCACTGTGGTATACGCTGCCGCTGTACCCAGAATCTCACAGCCTTCCACATCCACAGCCGTAACCTTGGTGTTGGTGCTGCCAAAGTCCACCAATAAGATTGGTTTCATTTCATTCACCGCCTCGCTTTATCAGTCCTCTGTGTTTGGAGCTTCCATGTCGAAATCTTCATACAATGCTGCAATGGTTGTTTCCGGCGCCGTACCCGGACCGAATACACGGTCAAAGCCCATGGCTTTAAAACGTTTTTCCACTTCATCGAAAGGCTGTTTTCCTACAACGATATTTCCTCCTACATATAAGAGAATATCCTTTAAACCTGCCTCATTGCATTTGTCTCTCAAACCACGGCAGTCCAGCTCTCCGTGACCATAAAGAGAGGACACTAAAATGGCATCTGCGCCTGTCTCAATGGCAGCGGAAATATATTCCTCCTGAGACACCATAACTCCAAGGTTTGTCACATCAAATCCCGCATCCTCAAAGGCATGCTGGAGAATACTGATTCCAACTGCATGTACATCTGCGCCGATAACGCCGATGACTAATTTCTTTTTATCCACTGTAAACCGCTCCCTTCCGCTTTTTCTGATTTATAATACATTTTTAATGGTATCCAGTAAGGTTCCATCGCGGTACAGTACGTTTGCTACAACTCGTTCTCCCATTTCCACCCGTTTGGGGACACCCGCAATGTCCTCTGCAATCTGTTTCAATTCTTCTATATCTTTTACCGGCAGTCCGGCTTTAGTTAATCTTTCCTTTAATTCCTTCTGTTTCGGATTCACGGCAATTCCCCTCTGGGTTACCACCACATCAACAGTCTCGCCCGGTGTGGATTTGCACAGCACCTCATCTACAATCAGAGGAAGTCTGGCCCGGATAAGCGGCGCCACAATAATTGCCAGCTTTGCACCTGCCGCTGTGTCGCAGTGTCCGCCTGAGCCTCCCATGATGTATCCGTTGGAATCCGTATGCACATTAACATTGAAATTCACATCTACCTGGGTTGCACCGAGAATCACCACATCCAAGCTATCCACTGCTGCACTTTTCGCCGCCCCAGACGCATAGCGCATAGCGGAAATTTCCTGGTGCTTGGGATTTTCCCGAATGGATTCAATAGCTTTCAGGTCAAAACACTGTACATCCAAAATCGTGTCAAAATAGCCTTTATTCGCCATGTCCACCATGTAACCCGTAATGCCGCCCATACAGAAGCTGCCTTTGATGTGTTCCTTTTCCATCATCTCTTCCACATATTTTGCCACAGCCAGAGAAGCTCCTCCGGCACCGGTCTGGAAAGAAAAACCGTCCTTTAAGTAGCCGGAATGCTTCACCACCTGCGCCGCCAGACCTGCAATGCGAAGTCCTACGGGGTCACGGGTAATCTTTGTGGTTCCGGACACGATCCGCGCCGGGTCACCAATCTGTTCCACCTGCACCACATAATCCACATATCCCTCATGAATGGAGGTATCTTTTAATGGATAAGGCACCAGATTATCCGTCAGCACCACTACCTTATCTGCATGCAGGGCATCGGAAAATGCATATCCCAGAGAGCCGCAGGCTGACGGGCCGTATTTTCCGCTGCAGTTTCCCATGTCATCTGCACATGGCGCTGCCAGAAAAGCAATGTCAATTTTTGAGGAACCGTTTTCCATATCTCCGGCTCTTCCCCCATGACTTCTGAAAATCACCGGTTTTGCCAGAATCCCTTTGGAAATCGCTTTTCCTACCTTTGCTCCCATATAGTTACATTCCAGCCCTGTCACAACCCCGTTTTTGATATGTTCAATAATGGGTTCGTGAATATCGAAAATGGAACTTGCGTTTACCGTCAGCTCCCGGATTCCCATCCGGGCTGCTGCGTCCAGCACCATATTCAGCACATAATCGCCGTTTCTCATATGATGATGAAAAGAGATGGTCATTCCGTCTTTCAGCCCTGTTTTTTCAATGGCTTCTTTTACAGAACCGATTAATTTACTCATCTGCACGCACCTCCATAAATCGCTTCTTCCATTTCCAGTACCTGACAGGCACGTTTTACAATAGGCGCGTCAATCATCTTGCCTCTTAAGGAAATCACACCCTTGCCCTGACGCTTGCCTTCTTCAATGGCATCCATGACATCATGGGCATATTCGATTTCACTCTCTGTGGGAGAGAAAACAGCGTTTACAATATCTACATGCCTCGGTGAAATAACCGCTTTTCCTGCAAATCCCAGGCTCTTGGCAAATTCTGTATCCTTTTCCAGACCTTCCATATCCTCTACATCGGTAAATGGTGTGTCATAGGCTTCGATGCCGCAGGCTCTGGCCGCACACACCAGACGTGTTCTGGCATAAAAGATTTCTTTGCCCTCTTTGGTACGTTTGCAATGCATATCTGCAGTAAAGTCTTCGCCTCCCAGAAACAGACCGATAACCCGCTTATCTGCGCTGGCAATATCAAAAGCTTTTTCTACGCCAAGAGCGGTTTCAATCAGAGGCAGAATCTTTACACATCCCGCTTCCACTCCCGCTTCTTTCTCCACTTCTGTTATGTAATCTGCCACCTGGGAAACCATCTCGGCTCCGTTTACCTTTGTGGGCATAATCACATCCGGTTTCAGAGGAATAATGGCTTTCAAATCTTTTTTCCAGAATTCCGTATCTGTAGGATTGATACGAACTACCACTTCACAGTTGGGGAAAGACTGATATTTCAGTGCATTTCTCACCAGAATTCTGGCTGCGTCCTTTTCATCCGGAGACACTGCGTCTTCCAAATCAAAAATAATGGTGTCTGCACCCAGGGTATCCCCGTTTATCAGCATATTTGGAGTGTTTCCCGGTAAAAACAGCATGGTTCTTCTCATAACGTTTCCACCCCTCCTCTTTTCAGTGCAGTTTCCATTCGTGCGCGTATGACGCAGTCTAAGGCACCTTTGTCTTTAATAAAGATTTTTCCCGTGGATACATCAAATTCTTTCAATGTGTCCAGTACGGCAGCCCGAATGGAATCCATATATTGATTCGCAACAACGGAGTCAATCTCCAGGGTCAGTTCCTTTTCGTCTGGCTCAATCTGAATAAACAAATCACTGGATTCCAGGGTTCCTGCTACTGCATTTTTTAAAATCTTCACAGGTTTTCTCCTTTCATCATCTTCCTTCTTCTGTTTTACTCTGTTACACTTTTGGAAACGCCTGCCTGAGCCAGAATCTTCTGTTCAAAGGCAACCGCTTTTTTCTCCAGCACTGCTACTTCCTCAGAAGTTACTTTTACAAACTCTTCGTCCTTAATGGATTCCAGATTGATTTTTACATTAAACAGCGCGCCCAACACCGCAGTTCTTGCCATCATAGCAGCAACCAAAGCATCGGTTACCGCTGTTTTATTTCCTTTTGTCACCATCACTTCCGCAAATGGAAGTACTTCGTAAGCGGCCTTTGCCACAGATAACGGCACAGCAACGGCTGCTTTTAATCCCTTCTGCATAGCCTCTGTACGGGCCGCCTTTTCTTCCTCTGTTTCCTTTGGAAGCGTCAGCGCCTGCATATACAAATCAAAAGATTCGCTGTCTCTTTTGATATCGTCTAAAAGCTGCTCGCAGATTTTATGCATAGGCTCTACAGCCTCTTTCATTTCTGCTTCCACTTCTGCGTATTTTTTCTTGCCAATAGTCAGTCCTGCCACCATTTCTGTCAGAGCCGCTGCCAAAGCGCCAGCGAGGGCGGAAATACTTCCGCCCCCAGGTACTGGTTCATTAGAGGCTGTCTGCATGGCGAATTCTTTAATTGTCATATTTTTCATAGCATATACCTCTTATATTATTTTGAATTAAAGTCTTGTTTCAAGTACCTGTTTCGGGTCAAAGCCTTCAAATCCCAGGTAGTATTCTGCGCAGTCTACAATCGCCTGCAACGGAATCAGACCAACCACTTCACTGCCAAGTACATTTACGCCGTAACGTCTTGCTTCCATACGAACGGTTTCAAATACTGTGTAAACAGATGTCTTTGTGTAGTCTGTTAAGTTCATAGATACCTGTGCAATGTTTCTGTCTTCCAGCATAACGCCCATGGCTTTGCAGTAACGGAATCCGCCTTTGATGTGACGGATTTTGTCTGCGATTTTCTGAGCGATTTCTACGTTAGAAGTATCCAGATTGATGTTGTAAGCAATCAGCGGCATTCTTGCACCGATAGCTGTTACACCGCCTGTTGGATGAATGGTGTTTGGACCAAAGTCCGGTTTCCATTTTTCCTGGTCTTTCATTTTTTCTGCCATACCTTCAAACTGTCCCTGACGAACTTTTGCAAGGTTTTCTCTATGAGGAGCTGTAGCAGATTTTTCATATAAGAAGAATGGCTGACCGAATTTGTCTGCTGCTTCTTTTGCAACTTCTTTTGCAAGAGCGTCTGCTTCTTCTACAGTTGTGTTGCGGATAGGAATGAATGGAACAACGTCTACACAGCCCATACGCGGATGCTGTCCCTGATGTTTTGTCATATCAATTAATTCTACCGCTTTACCGATAGCTGCAACCATAGCTTCTTTTAATGGTTCTGGTTCACCGATAACGGTTACAACACTTCTGTTGTGGTCTTCATCAGAACTGTAGTCTAATAATTTTACACCTTCGATATTGCGGAAGCAGTCCACGATTTTTTCAATTTTTTCTTTGTCTCTTCCTTCACTGAAATTCGGTACGCATTCGATAATTTTGTTCATAATTTTGTTCTCCTTATCTCCATTCTTTGTGATATACAGTTTCCCCTTTTTTGATAACCGTTTCTACCAGATTAATGCCTGTGTGATATGGCATAAAGTGGATAGATGGGAATTTCAAAATAACAATATCTGCCTGTTTTCCCGCTTCCAGGCTTCCCACGGTATCGGCTCTGTCTACAGCCGCCGCACCGTTAATAGTCAGTGCGGTAATGACTTCCTCAATGGACATATTCATATAAATGCAGCCAAGAGCTACCAAAAGAGGGATAGAATTGGTAAAGCAGCTGCCCGGATTCAAATCCGACGCAAGCGCCACTGCGCATCCTTCATCAATCATTTTTCTTCCCGGCGCATATTCTTCTTTCAAAGAAAATGCAGTTGCAGGAAGGAGGGTACTGATAACTCCGGCCTCTCTCATCTGACGAATTCCTTCATCAGAAGCTTTCAGCAGATGGTCTGCAGATACAGCCCCTACTCTGGAAGCCAGTTCTGCACCCCCAAGCTGGTAAATTTCATCTGCATGAATTTTCAGCTTAAACCCCATCTTTTTTGCTTCTGTGAGATAATACTCGGAATCTTCTATATTAAATACATTCTTTTCTGTAAAGATATCAGCAAATTCTGCCAGGTTCTCTTCCTTTACTTTCGGCATGACCACCTGAAGTTGTTCTTCCAGAAATTCTCTTTCTTTGCCTTTCCACTGAGGAAGAACACTGTGAGGGCCAAGAAAAGTTCTGACAATATCCACAGGATGGGTTTCGTCCAGTTTTTTCATAACACGAAGCTGTTTCAGCTCTGTTTCGCAGTCCATGCCGTAACCGCTCTTGCCTTCTACGGTGGTAACACCGAATTCCAGCATACGGTTCAACCGTTCTTCCCCTGCTTCTATCAATTCCTCTTCTGTGGCTTCTCTGGTAGGAACGACAGTGGCATTAATTCCTCCCCCCCGTTCCATAATGGACATATAACTGTCGCCTTTTAATCTCCAGGAAAATTCATCTGCCCGGTATCCGCCAAAAATAAAATGTGTATGAGAATCCACGAATCCCGGCATAACGGTTTTTCCTGCAGCGTCTATGACTTCATATTCGTTTAAGTCCACCTGTCTGTCTAGTTCCTCCGTAGTACCTGTGGCAACGATTTTATCATCATGGATAATCACAGCGCCGTCTTTAATCAGACCGATGTCAGACATTTCTTTTCCATGTTTCGGTGCACTGCCCTTACAGGTAACCAGTTCGGAGGCATGGCGTATATATCTTTTCTTCATGTTCTGTCTCCTCATAACTGTTTGCGGAAATTCTTAGTGGTGTGTATGATGATGAGGTTCTACAACCACATCTTTGCACACTCTTTCGATTAATTCATCGTTTGCCAGGTATGGCATAGTGATGTAGTCTTCACCATTTCTAATCTTGTTGTATTCTGCAACCGTTTCAATAGAATGTTCACATCTGCCCCAGCTTCTTCTGGATACACCAATCATAGTATCCCATGGAATAGCTGCCATTAAGATTTCGTCCACTCTTTCGCTTCCGTCCAGAACCATGCCAAATCCGCCGTTGATGGATTTGCTGATACCAACACCGCCGCCGTTGTGAAGAGCTACAAGGCTCATACCTCTTGCCGCGTTGCCTGCGTAGCAGTGAACAGCCATATCAGCTGTAATGTTGGAACCATCGTAAATGTTGGAGGTTTCTCTATATGGAGAATCTGTTCCGCCTGTATCATGGTGGTCACGTCCCAGCATAACCGGTCCGATTTCTCCGTTTCTTACCATTTCGTTAAATTTCAGAGCGATATCTCTTCTTCCAAGAGCATCCTGATATAAAATACGGCACTGAGTACCAACAACCAGTTTATTCTTTTCTGCATCACGAATCCAGATGTAGTTATCTCTATCCTGGCTTCTTCTGTTCGGATCAATGATTTCCATAGCTGCATGGTCTGTTTTTCTTAAATCTTCCGGTTTGCCGGACAGACAGCACCATCTGAATGGTCCATATCCATAGTCGAACAGTTCCGGTCCTAAAATATCTTCTACATAAGATGGGAAGATAAAACCTTCGCTGGTGTCTTCGCCGTTCTTAGCAATGTCTTTTGCACCTGCATCAAAGACAGATTTCATAAATGCGTTGCCATAGTCAAAGAAGTAAGCGCCTCTTTCTACCAGAGTTTTAATCAGATGATAATGTTTAATCAGGGACTGGTCTACCAGTTCACAGAATTTCTCTTTATCATTAGCCAGCATTTCTGTTCTTTCTTCAAAGGTCAGACCCTGTGGGCAGTAACCTCCGTCGTATGGAACGTGGCAGGATGTCTGGTCAGATAAGAGTTCAATCTTAATATTGTTGTCTACTGCGTACTGCAGAAGGTCTACGATATTTCCGTGGAATGCAATGGAAATCGTCTCTTTCTTATCCATGTATTCCTGAGCTACACGGAATGCTTCCGCTGCGTCTTCAATTACCAGGCTTACCCAGCCCTGGCTGTGACGTGTTTCAATCCTGGAGTAATCCACTTCCGCAACGATACCAACGCCGCCTGCGATTTCGATAGCTTTTGGCTGAGCACCGCTCATTCCGCCAAGACCGCTGGTTACGAATAAATGTCCAGCCAGGTCACCGTCCTGTGGAACGCCTAAGAATTTACGTCCTGCATTTAAGATAGTATTGAAAGTACCGTGAACGATACCCTGTGGTCCGATGTACATCCAGCCGCCGGCTGTCATCTGTCCGTAAGAAGAAACTCCCATAGCTGTTGCTTTTGCCCAATCTTCCGGATTGTCAAACATACCAACCATAAGACCGTTTGTTACGATAACTCTTGGGCTGGATTCATGAGATTTAAAGAGTCCCATTGGATGTCCGCTCATCATAACCAGTGTGTGATGATGTGTCAGTTTTTCCAGATATTTTTTGATTAACTGATACTGCATCCAGTTCTGGCAAACCTGCCCGGTTTCTCCATATGTAACCAGTTCGTAAGGATAAAGCGCTACGTCATGATCCAGGTTGTTGTCAATCATAACCTGGAAAGCCTTTCCTTCGATACATTCGCCTTTATATTCATCAATGGGTTTTCCGTAAATTCTTTCCTTTGGCATGAAACGGTATCCGTAAATACGTCCATGTGTCAACAATTCGTCCAGGAATTCCGGTGCCAGCTGTTCATGCAGTTCTTCCGGTACATATCTCAAAGCGTTTGCTACTGCCAGTTTAATCTCTCTTTTGTTCAGTGTCAGTTCTCTCATGGGCGCTCTTCTGACACCTTCCTTAAAGGTTGGATATTCCGGTAACACCGGGTCTAACTTGATTACCATTGCATTTCCGATATCTGCATTGTTCATTTCACATCGTCTCCTTTGCTTTTTTTGTAATTGTACCATTGGCGAAGTCTAAAAAACGTCTATTT
>DXFK01000032.1 GCA_019114495.1 Candidatus Blautia stercoravium | reverse complement strand
TGTTCTTATTATATCACAAAATCAGTGGAAAATATCCATATGTATTTCATATGTTACTGTCAAGTAATCGTTGGCAACTCTATCTTTGATTTATCTTTTCTATTTCATCAAGAAAGACGCTAGTTTGAAATATCAGTTGTATCTGCAGAATGCGAAACCGTCTGAGTAGCTTTCTTTGCCTCATTAACAGCTATTTTTCCAATTTCTCCAGCTTTCAATTGCCATCCTTTTCCTCTTTATGCGCCAAGTATACAAATTAAAAATTTATATATTCATTATAATACATTGCATGTTACTTCAAAATTTTTTCTAAATATTCTTCCGCCGTGACTTCCCTGTACACACAGCTGCAAATCTTCTGTGCGCTGATACACCCCTCCACATTTTCATAAGGCACAAACTGCTCATACCATGCGGGCACAGGAATATGTTTCAAATCCCTGGTAATCCCCTCCCCGCTCAGCTTCAAAAAACTCTCTTTTTGGGCCCAAAGTCTGCAGAATTCTCTGTTGCGCTCTTGGGAAGCCGTAACGAGGGCAAGTTCTTCTTCTGAAAGTGTCCGCTGCAAAAGCCGTTCATTCTTTATCGCCCGAATCTCCTGGATGTCCAATCCGCAGGCCACTTTTGCCACCGCGCAGGCCGCATAAGCCCCGGTATGGCTGATATTAAAAAATACAGAAGGGAAAGTGGGAAAATATGGTTTTCCCTGCTCTCCTCTCTGCATAATACGTTCTAAATATTCAGAAACTTCCTCCCGAGACTCTCTTTCCCAAAAAACTTCCCCACGGCCTGTATCCAGCAGACCATAAGCCAGAAGACGGCGGCCACAGATACTCTGAGCCTGCTTTTTATCCGCACAGTCTCCGGTCAGTTTCCGAATATTCCCTATGTATATGTTTATTCTTTCCCTGGGCGAAGATGTATGTCTGCTCATGAACTCTCCTCCTGCTCTGTAATCCCGCTTTCTGTCAGAAACCGAGACGGTTCTGTTCTCTTTTCATGGCGTTCCTTTGCGTAAAGCATGCTCAGTTCTTTTCTGGCCCGTGTCATACCCACATAAAACAGTCTCCGCTCTTCCTCAATATCATTTTCAGAAACCGCCTTGTGATAAGGTATGATTCCCTCGTTCACATCCATGATAAAAACACGGTCAAATTCCAGTCCCTTAATGCTGTGAAGCGTAGAAATCACCACACCGCTTTTGCCGGAAATCTGGGTTTTGGCCTGTTCTTTTAATTTTCTGGTGTATTCTGCGATATGCGCAAACCAGTCCTCGTAAGTTTTGTAGCCTCTGGCGCTTTCCGCCAGTTCCTCCATCACTTCATACAGGTCTTCCATCTTCAGCTTTCGGTATGCGGCGTAGCCTTTTAGATATTCCTCATACCCTATACCGTGACGGATATAGTTGACAGCTCCGTAAGGGGTCATATTTTTCAGTTTCTTCAAGTCTTCCTCAAACTTGTCAATGCGGTCGCACATCCACTCTTTGTCCTCATAGAACCATCGGAGGGCTTCAAAGGACACCTGGGAATCCTCCAGTGCATTGCGGGAGATATAACGGTTGGGGCGGTTCATTACCTGCAGGAATTCCTGACGGCTCCGCTCTCCCATAGCCAGCTTCATATAAGAGATAAAATTCCCGGAAATCCAGTGTTCATACAGATTAGGCAGCGTATCTCTCATCTGAAAGGGAATCTGGTATTCCATCAGAAGTTCCACCAGGGAACCGGCTCCGGAATTAGTGCGGTAAAGCACAGCTATTTCTTCCAGAGGGCAGCCCTCCTCCCTGGCTTTTAAAATGCAGTCCTTTACATACAGCTCCTCTTCTCTTCCAGTGCCAAAGCCTTTGATAAGCGGCTTCCTACCCTCCTGATTTTCCGTATGGATTTTCTTTTTAAACCGCCTTTTATTGTGTCCGATAACCTTTCCCGCCGCCTCCACAATCTGCTTTGTGGAACGGTAATTGCAAGCCAGAAGTTCCGTCTGCACGGTGGGAAAATCCTTTGGAAAATGCATCATAATCTCCGGCTTTGCCCCGCGGAAAGCATAAATAGACTGGTCATCATCCCCTACAATAAACAGATTATTGTCCGGGGCAGCCAGCATTTTCACAATGTCATACTGTAATTTATTGATATCCTGAAATTCATCCACCAGAATATAACGGAATTTTTTCTGCCATCCTGTCAGAATGTCCGGTCTCTGGGTCAGCAAATCATAGCAGTACAAAAGCATATCGTCAAAATCCAGAAGTCTTGCCTTTCTGCAGCCGGATACATATTCTGTATAAATACGGCGAAACACTTCGTCGGGGCAGTTTTTGGAATAATAATGCTCCAAAGGAATCCTGCTGTTTTTTACCTCGCTGATTTCCCCTGCCAGTCCTTCAAACAGTTCCTTCTCATCCTCTGTCTCTATTCGCAGAGCATAGACAATCTCTTTAAGCATATCGTATCTGCGCTCTTCACTGATAATATTGTTTCTGGAAAGGCCGTATGCATGTCTTAAAATCCCATAGAAAATCCCGTGAAAGGTGCCAAAGGTAACCTGCCTGTAATTCTGCTCCTCTCCTTCTTTTTCACAGAGTTTTTCAAACCGCTCTTTCATTTCTCTGGCAGCCGCCTTGGTAAAGGTGACTACCAGAATGTTTGCAGGATTGATATGCTGTTCACTTAGCAGGGCCCGGATTCTCCTTATCATAGTAGTGGTTTTCCCGGAACCCGGCCCGGCCAGAAGCATCATAGGGCCGCTGCTGTGGTGAATGGCCTTTTCCTGTGCTGCGTTTCTCTCCATCTCAGCTTAATTTTTCAATGGCTGCCTGAATACGTTTCAGACTTTCTTCTTTTCCAAGCACTTCCAGAATTTCCGTAGCACCTGCCGGAGTCATCTGCTTGCCGGAAAGTGCCGTACGGATCGGCCAGAGAATCTGTCCGTTTTTGTATCCGTTTTCTTTTGCAAAACCGCAGAGCAGTTCATAAAGGGCATCGTTGCTGTAGTCCTCCTGTGCTTCCAGAACCGGAAGAACCTTCGTGAGCACCTCCAGAGAAATTTCCGGATTCGTCTTCATCTTCTTATGGGTGTACATTGCATTATCATACTCCGGTACTGCCTCAAAGAAATCTACTAATTCCGGGATATCCGGGAAAACTTCGATTCTTGTCTTCACCATGGACGCTACCTTTTTCAAATCAATCTCTCTGGTAATGGTCTGTTTCAGATAAGGCAGGGCCATTTCATAGAATTTTTCATCATCCATGGCTTTCATGTATTCACTATTCATCCATTTCAGCTTCTGAATGTCAAAAACAGCCGGAGATTTGCTCATGTGATGATAGTCGAAAACTTTCACCAATTCCTCTAAAGAGAAGATTTCCTGGTTATCTTCCGGACACCAGCCCAGAAGCGCTACATAGTTTACAATCGCTTCTGTCAAAAATCCCTGTTCCAGTAAATCTTCGTAAGAAGAATGACCGGAACGCTTGCTGAGTTTTTTGTGTTCTTCATTGGTAATCAGCGGGCAGTGCACATAAGTAGGAATTTCCCAGCCAAACGCCTCATAAATACGGTTGTATTTCGGGGAGGAGGACAGGTACTCATTTCCTCTTACCACATGGGTAATGCCCATTAAATGGTCATCAATCACATTGGCAAAGTTGTAAGTCGGATAACCGTCAGATTTAATGAGAATCAAATCGTCCAGTTCATTGTTCGGCACAGTAATGTCTCCGTAAATGTCGTCACTGAACGTAGTGGTTCCTTCTGTAGGCATGTTAAAACGGATAACGTAAGGCTCTCCTGCTGCCAGCTTTGCCTCTACCTCTTCTTTGCTCAAATGCAGACAATGCTTGTCATACATGGCAATTTCCTTATCGCCCACCTGGGATTTCAGAGATTCCAGACGTTCCTTTGTACAAAAGCAGTAGTACGCATCTCCCTGCTCAATCAGTTGTTTTGCATATTTTAAATAAATACCCTGTGCATTTCTCTCACTCTGCACATAGGGGCCGTAGCCGCCGTCCTTGTCAGGACCTTCGTCATGCACCAGTCCGGTTTTCGCCAGTGTGCGGTAAATAATATCCAACGCACCCTCTACGAAACGCTCCTGGTCTGTATCCTCAATACGCAGCATAAAACTTCCGCCTTCGTGTTTTGCAATCAGGTAAGCGTAAAGAGCGGTTCTTAAATTTCCCACATGCATTCTTCCTGTAGGACTGGGGGCAAATCTCGTTCTTACTGTACTCATCTTCTATATCTCCTTTACTTTTTTACATGTTCTTTCTCAATAGCAAAAAGCAAGGGGTATGTGGCTTTCACCCTATACCCCGTCACCATGAAAATTATACTCAAACCTCTTTCTATTTTCAAGTAGTAATTCCCGTTTCTTTCCTATTTCTGTACCAGATGTACGGCAAAACCGCCGATTTCCTCTTTCATATAAACGGCAATCATTTTTTCGTTCTTATATTTGGCAGTTTCCATATCAAATTCCACTCCCTGGCTCTCCAGATACTTCACTGCTTCTGCTACGTCTGTAGTGCCGATGGCAATGTGTCCGTTCTTTCCAAGATACGGCGTTTTCATGGCTTCTACCGCTGTTCCTGCAAATACAGAGCTGTTGCCCACTTTCTTTGTAAATCCGAAAATCGTGTCAAAACGCTCTGCTACGCTGCAGGCTTCTCCTTCGTTTTCACAGTTAATGCCTACATGGCGCAGTTCAAATCCCAGTTCTTCTAATTTGCTCATATTCATTTTCTCCTTCATGTTTGTGATATTGTGTCTGTACTAAGCATACAAAAAATCGGGGAAAATAGCAAGTTCTAATCTTCCTTATCCGAAAAGGAAATTTCCATGGCCTGAATAATATTTTTTGCCATTTTCAGTTCTGCGGGAGTGAATTTTGAAATGTATTCTATGATTTCTTCCCTATCGCAGGAATGGGTGTTCTCTTTCAATTCATCCTGTAAAAAATATTCCGGTGACATTTCCAGTGCGTTGCAAATGCGGACAAAAACAGGAAGACTGGGTGTTCGGGTACCGCCTTCAATCTGCCGGATGAAAACCGGATTCACGCCGCAGATAATCGCCAGGGCTTCTGAAGTAATTCCCTGTTCTTTTCTGATTTTGTTAATTCTTCTGCCAAAACTCTTTTGCACAGTCATTTCTCCTTTGTAAACTTGCAGTTATTATTTTCTGCTCTTAGTATATGAAATACCAAAATTTTCCAATAGTTTCCAAAAGACTACATTTAGTATCTATCAGTTTGCAAAATCAGATTTTCTATCATTTAAAAAGAGGCGGCACCTTTACATTCGTGCCGCCTCTGCAAATTCTTTCATGATATCCTTCACTTTTTCTATTTTTTTGCATTTCCACGCATTCTCACCACAAAATAAAAGAGCATGCTCTATATCCCCCTCTGCCGCATGTACCAACGCTTCTGTAATGCAATAAGGAATTTCTTTCTGCTTACAGGTGGAAATACACTGGTAGCAATGCTGAATTTTTCTGGTTTTCTCCCCTACCTGTTCCAGAAACGGATTTCTGATTGCTCTTGCCGGCATTCCCACCGGACTTTTTATGATACAGATATCTTCTTTTTCCGCCTGTATATAGGCCTCTTTATAAGCTTTTGGCGCATCACATTCCTCCGTGACAACGAAGCGGGTCCCCACCTGCACTCCGTCAGCCCCAAGGCCAAGCGCATGGCGCATATCTTCTTTGTCAAAAATCCCTCCGGCTGCAAGAACCGGGATTTTTCTTCCCACTTTTTCTCCGTATTCTTTGGCTTTTTCTATAATAGAAAGCAGTACCTCATCATAGAAATCTCTCTGAAATCTTTCCAGTTCTTCCTGTGAAAATCCCAGATGCCCGCCCGCTTTCGGCCCTTCTACCACTACAAAATCCGGGACTCTTTTATACTTCCTCTCCCACAGCCTGCACAGCACCGAAAAGGATTTCAGAGACGATACCACAGGTGCAATTTTCACCGCACTGCCCTCTGTATAAGCAGGCAAATCCACAGGAAGTCCTGCCCCAGAAACTATCAGGTCAATCCCTGCCTCCACTGCTGTTTTTACATACTGCGCATAATTTCTGGTAACTGTCATAATGTTCACACCCAGAATCCCTCCAGGAGCTATAGCTCTCGCCTTTTGCACTTCTTTTTTTATGGCCCGGTAGTTGGCAGCAAAGGGATTTTTCCTAAAATCCGGCTCTCTCCACCCAATCTGAGCCGTGGAAATCATGCCGATACCGCCTTCTTTTGCCACAGTCCCCGCAAGGGAGGACAGGCTGATTCCCACGCCCATGCCGCCCTGTATCACCGGAATTTTTGCTTCCAGTAGTCCGATTTTCAGTGTTCTTCCCATAACCTCTCCTTTACATTCTGCGAAATCTTTCGTATCGCTGCTGCGCCAGCTCCTGTGGGGTCATGGCATTGTATTTTTCCAGAAACTGTTTCATTCTTTTCTTCATTTCTCCTGCTATTTCCTCAAGATTTTCCGGGCAGGCGGGAATTTCTTCGGGAATTACCTGTTCAATAATCCCAAGTTCCTGCAAATCTTTAGCCGTTACCTTCATGACCTCTGCCGCCTCTTTCGCCCGCTTACTGTCTTTCCAGAGAATAGAGGCAAATCCTTCCGGCGACAAGATGGAATAGGTGGCATTTTCCATCATCCAAACCTCATTTCCTACGCCTAAAGCCAGGGCGCCGCCGCTGCCTCCCTCCCCGGTTACCACAGACAGTACCGGTACCTGCAAATCTGACATTTCCAGCAGATTTCTGGCAATGGCCTCTCCCTGTCCACGTTCTTCTGCCTCCATACCGCAGAAAGCGCCGGGAGTATCAATAAAAGCAATCACAGGCCTTTGGAACTTTTCTGCCTGTTTCATAAGGCGCAGTGCTTTGCGATATCCTTCGGGAGAAGGCATACCGAAATTTCTTGCCAGATTTTCCTTGGTTGTCCGTCCTTTCTGAATCCCGATAACGGTCACTGGCTGCCCGTCTAAAAGAGCCAGCCCACCCATAATGGCAGGGTCATCTCCCAAATGACGGTCCCCATGAAGTTCCCAGAAGCCGTCAAATACGGTTTCCATATAGTCCAGAGCCGTTAGCCGCTTTTTGCTTCTGGCCGTTTCCACTCTGTCCCAGGCTGTTCTCTTTTCGTTCTCTGTCTGTATCCGCTTTCTCAAGTTTTCCTGCAGACTTTTCTCTTCTTTTGGCATAGAAATACCGAAAAACTGACAGTATCCCTGTCTGCGCTCATGAATTTTCACCAGGGCAGACAAGGCCTGCCGCAGCTCCTCTCTCTTTACAATCCGGTCAATCATGCCATGCTCTAAAAGAAATTCTGCCTTTTGAAAACCTTCCGGCAGCTTCTCTCCAATGGTCTGGGCTATGACTCTGGGTCCTGCAAAGCCAATTAAAGCCTGGGGTTCTGCCAGAATCACGTCTCCCAGCATGGCAAAACTGGCGGTCACTCCGCCCATGGTAGGGTCTGTCAGTACAGAAACATACAAAAGTCCTGCCTGGCTGTGCTTTTTGATGGCTCCAGCCGTCTTTGCCATCTGCATTAGAGACACAATGCCTTCCTGCATACGGGCGCCGCCGGAACAACAGAAAAGAATCACCGGAAGCTTTTCTTTCACAGCCCGCTCAAAGGCCAGGGCAATTTTTTCTCCCACGGCATATCCCATGCTGCCCATGAGAAAACGGGTGTCACAGGCGCCTAAAACCACAGGACTGCCGTCAATTTTTGCCTTCCCAACGTACACAGCTTCATCCAGATTTGTCTTGTTTCTCAATTCCTCCAGCTTCTCCTCATAGCCTGGATAATCCAATGGATTTTTCCCGTTTATCTCTGTGAACCAGGGTGTAAAACTCCCCTCATCTGCAGCCAGTTTCATCCTGGTTTTGGCTTTCATGCGGAAATATCCGCCGCATTTCGGACAGGTATATACATGCCGTACTACCTCTTCTTTGCATAAAAGTTCCCCGCACTTGGGACACTTGACCCACAGGCCTTCCGGCACAGAGGGGCTTTCTGTCTCTCTCTTTTCCTGTGCTTTTTCCACCTGTACTCCGGTTGTTTTCTTAAACAATTCTTTTAGGCGGGACATGTTCTTTCACCCCTTTCCCCGTAATGTTCTTCTATAAAATGGGTTGTCACTTTTCCCTCTTCAAAGTCTTTCTGATTCAGAATATCGTACTGAAAATCCAGATTGGTTTCCACACCTTCAATAATCACTTCTCCCAGTACACTGCGCATTTTGGCAATGGCAGAAGCCCGGTCTTTATCATGGACAATCACCTTCATAATCATAGAATCATAGTTGGGGGGAATCCGGTATCCATGATACACCGCTGTGTCCACCCGCACCCCTTTCCCGCCGGGAATA
The DNA here is from genome assembly GCA_019114495.1 of Candidatus Blautia stercoravium. Lineage (GTDB taxonomy): Bacteria > Bacillota > Clostridia > Lachnospirales > Lachnospiraceae > Blautia > Blautia stercoravium. The sequence continues at coordinate 17,381 of DXFK01000032.1, read as the reverse complement.
TGAAGGTTTTGAATGGTTCCCGGACAGGGCAGAAAGTTATTTTCAGGATTCTCTGCATTGATTCTGCATTCTATGGCATGACCCTGCAAAAGAACCTCTTCCTGCTTTACAGACAAAGGAAGCCCTGCTGCAATCCGAATCTGTTCTTTTATCAAATCCACTCCGGAAACAAACTCTGTAACCGGGTGTTCTACCTGGATTCTGGTATTCATTTCCATAAAGAAAAATTCCCCGGATTTGTCCAGAAGAAACTCAATGGTTCCGGCGCTTTCATATCCCACAGCCAAGGCTGCCCGGCAGGCCGTTTCCCCCAACCGTTCTCTGACTTTAGGTGATACAGCACAGGAAGGGGATTCTTCAATCAGCTTCTGATGCCGCCTCTGAATGGAACAATCCCTTTCTCCAAGCTGTATCACCTGCCCTTGTTTATCTGCCAGAATCTGTACTTCTATATGCCGGGGCTTTTCAATATAACGCTCCAGATACATGGCATTATCTGCAAAAGCGTGGAGAGTTTCCGTCTGGGCCATGCGGAAATTTTCCAGAAAATCTTCCCGGCAGGCAGACACACGCATGCCCTTGCCGCCGCCGCCAAGGGCTGCTTTTATCATAATGGGAAAACCGATTTTTTCCGCCTGCAAAAGGGCCTCTTCGGCCTCATAAACGGGCTCTTTACTCCCTGGCACCACCGGAACGCCTGCCTGTACCATGGTTTTTCTGGCCTCTGCTTTATTCCCCATTTTTTCTATCACCTCGGCAGACGGGCCGATAAAAGCAATGTGACATTCCTCACACATGGCGGCAAAACGGCTGTTTTCCGAAAGAAAGCCAAAGCCCGGATGAATAGCCTCCGCCTTTGTGGCAATGGCTGCACTTAATATCCTTCCCATATTCAGATAACTTTCTATAGGAGACGCCGGGCCGATACACACAGCCTCATCTGCCAGCTGGGCATGGAGTGCGTCCCGGTCAGCCTCCGAATAAACGGCCACCGTGCAAATGCCCATTTCTCTGCAGGCGCGAATAATCCGCACTGCGATTTCCCCCCGGTTTGCAATTAAGATTTTCTGAAACATACCTGCCACTCCTCTATCCAATCATAAATGTCAATTCTCCGGTTGCTGTGATTTTGCCCTCCTGGTTTCTGGCTACGGCTTTTCCCACGCCTACCGGGCCTTTTACCTTCACAAGCTCTACCTCTAAAGTCAGAACATCTCCAGGCACTACCTTCTGCCGGAACTTTGCCTGGCGAATACCTCCGAAATAAGCGGTTTTCCCCTTATTTTCGGGCTTGCTTAAAATAGCCGCCGCTCCGGTCTGAGCCAGGGCTTCTATCTGCAGCACCCCCGGCATAACTGGTTCCTTTGGAAAATGTCCGGCAAAAAAGGGCTCATCATAAGTCACACATTTGCGTCCCACAGCCCGCACACCGGGTTCCAGTTCTTCTATGGTATCCACCAGAAGAAAAGGATGTCTGTGAGGAATAATTTCCATTAATTCCTTTGTTGTCAGCTTCATAACGTCCTCCTATTTCATGACAAATAACGGCTGTCCATACTCCACCATGGACTCATTAGAGACCAGAATACGCTCAATCACGCCGTCTTCTTCTGCCTCAATCTCGTTCATCAGCTTCATGGCCTCGATGATCCCCAATACCTGTCCTTTTTTCACGCTTTCTCCCTCCTGTACAAAGACCTTTGCCCCGGGTGAAGGGGCATTATAAAAGGTTCCCACCAGAGGAGCCTTTACGGTTTTCTGTTCCTTAAAAGAAGGAATTTCTTCTGTCTCTTTTTCCTCCTGTATAGGGGCTTTTACACCTTTTACCAAAGTCTTTTTTCCTGCCTTCATGGAAATTTTTAGGTTTCCCTCTTCCATGTAAAAGCGGGTTAAATCTGACTGGCTCACCGCCTGAATCAGTTCTTTTATTTTCTCAAATTCCATGTTTTTCAGTCCTTTCCATATTTGCCTAGAAGCAGGCTGGCATTGTGTCCGCCAAATCCCAGAGAATTGCTCAGAGCATAGTTCACTTCCATTTCCACACCCTGTCCAGTTACATAATCCAAATCACAATCCTCATCCGGTACCTGCCATCCTGCGGTTTCATGTACATAATTCTCCTGTATTTCCTTTACACAGGCAATAGCTTCCACAGCTCCTGCTGCGCCCAGAAGGTGTCCAATCATGGATTTTGTGGAATTGACTTTCATCTTATAAGCATGCTCACCAAAGAGTTTCTTAACAGCTCTTGTCTCAAACAAATCGTTGTGGTGTGTTCCAGTCCCGTGGGCGTTGATATAAGAAATCTTTTCCAAAGGAATACCCGCCTCTTTCACGGCGTATTCCATGCACCTGGCTGCTCCTTCTCCGTCTTCTCTGGGTGAGGTAATGTGATAAGCATCACTGGTAGCACCGTATCCCAACACTTCTGCCAGAATCTTTGCCCCTCTCTTTTGAGCATGCTCCAACTCCTCCAGTATCAGAACTCCGGCCCCTTCGCCCATGACAAATCCGTCTCTTTCTCTGTCAAAAGGAATGGAGCAGCGTTTGGGGTCTGTAGATGCAGACAAGGCGGTCAGGGCGGAAAAACCTGCCACCCCCACCGGGGTAATGCAGGATTCTGCTCCGCCTGCTACCATTACTTCCGCGTCCCCGGCCTGTATACTCCGATATGCTTCGCCGATACAGTGGGTGCCGGAAGCACAGGCTGTTACCACGTTCAGACTTTTCCCTTTCAATCCGAACTGAATGGACACATTACCTGCCGCCATGTTGGAAATCATCATGGGCACCATAAGGGGATTCACACGGTTCGGTCCTTTCTCCAAAAGCTTCTTGTGCTCTCGTTCTACTGTCTGCAGACTTCCAATGCCGGACCCAATGGAACAGCCCACCCGGTAAGCATCTTCTTTTTCCATATCAAGCCCCGATTGTTCCAACGCTTCTTTTGCTGCTGCCACCGCATACTGGCAGAAAAGCTCCATACGCTTTGCCGCCTTAAAATCCATATATTCTTTTCCCTGAAAGCCTTTCACTTCTGCTGCCAAATGTACTTTATATGCACTGCTGTCAAACTTTGTAATTTCACCAAAGGCTGTGCGCCCTTCTTTTAATCCCTGCCAGTATTCCTCCACATTTAAGCCAAGAGGCGTAATGGCTCCCATTCCGGTTATAACTACTCTTCTCATTTTTTCCTCCTACATGCTCATGCCGCCGTCTACACAAAATACCTGTCCCGTAATATAAGCTGCCTTATCAGAAGCCAAAAATGCGGCCATTTCTGCCACGTCCTCTGCTTTTCCAAAATGTCCCAGGGGAATCTGGCTGCAGGCTGCCTCCTGAACTTCTTTTTTCAGCACCTTTGTCATATCGGTTTCCATAAATCCCGGCGCTATGGCATTTACCGTAATACCCCGGGAGGCCAATTCCCTTGCCGCTGTTTTCGTAAGCCCCAGAACCCCGGCTTTACTGGCTGCATAATTGGCCTGTCCTGCATTTCCCAGAATTCCGGATACAGAGGAAATGTTGATAATTTTTCCCTTTCTCTGCTTTAGCATATACCGGGACACATGGCGCATGGTATGAAAGGTTCCCTTTAAATTGGTATTGAGAACCATGTCGAACTCTTCTTCTGACATCTTCATCAGCAGATTATCTCTGGTAATGCCCGCATTGTTGACCAGAATATCCAGACACCCAAAATCCTTTATCACCTGCTCTGTCATTTCTTTACTAGCCTGAAAATCTGCTACATTACAGGCATAGGCTTTGGCTTTTCCTCCGTTTTTTAAAATCAGGTCCACCACTTCTTCCGCTTTTTCCTTAGAGCCGCAGTAATTTACTGCCACAGATGCCCCGTACGCAGCCAGCTTCAGGGCAATGGCGCGTCCAATGCCTCTTCCGCCTCCGGTTACCAATGCCACTTTTCCTTCTAACATCACTCCAATTTCCTACCTTTCCTTCCAGATATTTACCAGCTTTTGAAAATCTTCCATGGTCTGCACCTGCAGCACCCTGGCATTTTTGTCTATTTTCCGCACAAATCCACTGAGGGTTTTTCCCGGCCCTACTTCTACAAAAGTCTCTACGCCATCAGACAGAAGGGTTTCCACACACTGCTGCCACCGTACCGGAGCGGAGACCTGGCGAGCCAGAAGTTCTTTCACCTCATGGGCCTCTCTTACATACTGTGCCGTCACATTGGCGGTATAGGGAATCCGCGGCTTCTGCACCTTGATTTCCTGCAAAGCGCTTCTTAACCTTTCTTCTGCTTCCGCAAGCATGGGAGAATGAAAGGGCCCGGATACCTGTAGAGGAAGCACCCTTCTGGCTCCTGCTTTTTTCAGCTTTTCGGCAGCTTCTTCCACAGCCTGAGATGCTCCGGTAATCACCACCTGTCCCGGACAGTTGTAATTGGCCACAGACACCATACCCGGCTCTGCCTCACAGATGTCTTCCACCTGCTTTCCGGAAAGACCCAGCACCGCTGCCATAGCCCCGCCGGAAGGAACGGCTTCCTGCATATAAATACCCCGCTTGCGCACCAGAGAAAAAACATCCTCCAGAGACATCACCCCCGCTGCAAGCACGGCTCCATATTCTCCCAGGCTCAGTCCCCCGGCTGCCTCCGGAAATATGCCCTCTTCTTCCAAAGCTTTCAAAATGGCCGCCTCCACAGCCACCATAGCAATCTGTGTGTATTCAGTAATATGAATTTTCTCCTTTTCCTCGAAGCAGATTTTCTTCACATCCAATCCTGCCATTTCTCCGGCCAGGTCCATCACCTGTCTGCACACCGTTATGTTTTCGTAAAAATCTCTGCCCATGCCTACATACTGGGCACCCTGTCCCGGAAATATAAACGCTGTCTTTCCCATTGCACACTCCTTTGCATATAAAATATTTTGTTATTCAAAATATTAATCTAAAAATATGGGCTGTTCCATGAAGTGCCAGATTTTCTTCTGCACTTCATGCAGCAGCCTCTTTTTTATTCTTCTACACCTTTTGCTTTCAGATATTCGATTACAGAACCTACTGTAGTCAGTTCCTGCAGCTCCTCAGAAGGAATTTCAATGGAATATTCATCTTCCAGCGCCATAACCAGTTCAAATAAGTCCAGAGAATCTGCTCCCAAATCTTCTTTAAAGGAAGTTTCAGGAGTAATGCTGTCTCCGTCACAATTTAACTGTTCTGCAATAATTTCTCTCATTTTTTCTAACATAGTTTTCTGTCTCCTTTAAATTACTTATTCCTTTTCCATTTCCATGGAATTGTTTTCTTTATTATTTTGATGTTCAAAGTATATCCTCTTTGCCCCTGTTTGTCAACCCTTTTATTTTCCAAATTGAATCTGTCTGGAAACACTGAGGGCAATGCCCATCTCTGCCATCAAAAACACAATGGACGTACCGCCGTAGCTGACAAAAGGAAGGGTGATTCCGGTGGTGGGTATCCAGTTTAATACAACGCAGATATTTAAAATAACCTGCAAAGCAATGTGCACCATAATTCCGCTAACCATCAAAGAACCGTAAAAATCCCGGGCATTCTGGGCAATAAAGAACAGGCGGTACAACAGATAGCCGAACAGCACAATAATAACCAGGCCGCCGAATACTCCCAATTCCTCGCACACAATGGAGAAAATCATATCGTTCTGCGCCTCCGGTACAGGTCCCAGCTTCTGCACACTGTTTCCCAGTCCCTTGCCAAAAAAGCCGCCGCTTCCAATGGCATACAGAGCCTGCATAATCTGATAACCTCCGGCAGAAGAATACTGCTCCGGACTCAGCCATACCAGCACACGCTTCAGACGGAAGCTGTCCACATTGGTCATATCCAGCTGCATATCTCCCAGCGTCATCTGCAGAACAATTCTTCCCACTATCAGCAGTACTGCCAGAACCAGAATGATACGCAGAAACATTTTCTGATTGGGGTGGGCAATGAAAATCATAAATCCGGTAATGGCGCCGATGATAATGGCGGTACTCAAATTATCGGTAAAAATCAACGCCGCCGCCGCCAGGCCGCCTCCGTAAGCCATGAGTTTCCAGAATCCTTTTCTGGTAGCCACCTCTTTTCCCATCTTCATAATCAGACAGGGAATAAACGTAATGGCAGCAATCTTTGCCACCTCCGCAGGCTGAAACTGCAGAGCGTCAATACCGAAATTCAGCCATCTCTTGGCGCCGTTTACCTCGACTCCCATAGGGCTGAATCTTACCAGAGCCATCAGTCCCATAGATACCCAGTAAATCATTCCGCTGACATAGTACAGCAAATGGTAATCCAGCTTTGAGACCGCAAGCGCGCCTATGATACTGCAGGCACTGATAATGGCCTGCTTGGCAAAATACGCCATGTCATTATTATCTTTCACCAACGCCGTATAAGCGCTGGTACTGTAAAGCATAACCAGTCCAAAGCAAATCAGCAGAATGACTACTGCCACCAGATTGAAATCATAATACTCTGCTTTGAACACTTTCCCCTTTTTTTCTTTTTTTGGCATTTACTTCCTCCCGCTAAATTCCAAGGGCATATCCCAGCAGCTCCCGGTACCCGGTCTGACTGCCGCTTTCCCGGCCCTGCACCTTCCGCACCATAACCGGGTCGTCTGTAATGATATTGTCCACTCCCATATCTATCATGCGCCGTACGTCTCCCCTGTAATTCACTGTCCACGCATGAACCTCCTTCCCCATTCCATGAGCTTCTTTTACAAACGACTCTGTCACATATGTGTGCTTGACACTGAAAAAATCAGCGGCCGTAATGTTGGCTGTGCTGCCGTATGTCATTGTCATAATGTATCCCGTACGGATTTCCGGAGCCGTCTCCTTTATCTGCTCCAGGAATCCATAATTCATAGAAGTCACCACACAATAATCCTCAAAACCGTTTTCCCGGATTGTGCGGACAACTTTATGAACAATCCCTCTGTTTTTACCATTATACTTAATCTCTATATTTAAGTCCAGTCTTCCTTTGCAAAATTTTAAGACCTCCTCCAAAGTTGGGATTTTTTCTCCCCGGAATTTCTGGTGAAAACTGGCGCCTGCGTCCAGCTTTTCTATCTGGGCCAGGGTCATCTCCCAGACCTTTTTATTTACCCCTGCCGTCCGTTTCAGGGAATCGTCATGCAAAAGTATCAGCTTTCCGTCTTTTGTCTCCTGCACATCAATTTCTGCCCAATCTGCGCCTGCGTCTATGGCATAAGACAGAGCGCTTATGGTATTCTCCGGCGCCATTCTGGCCCCGCCTCTGTGAGCCGTAACTCCCATATCCGCAGTGAGCGTATCCAGAGAAACATCATGCCCCGCTGCCAAGAACCCCAGATATCCACCCTCACATAGTACAAATACTGCGGTCAGTATGGCCGCCGCCTTTCTCTTTCCCACTTTAGAAAACCAGGTATAGTGTTCCATCAGCCGGTAAAGCGCCACCTCTTCTTTGGACTGCACATGAAACCGGGCATAAATCACATACACAAAAGCCAGGCTTACTGTAAGCTGCACAGCCCCTGCAAAGACCCCCAGCGCCATATTCACGTCCCCGCTGTAAATCAGTACCCGGCTCGCCTTTTCTCCTCCGGTTACGCCGAGAAACACCCAGGCTGTCATAACTGCCATAACGGCAAGATAGACTGCCGCAATAAAAACTGCCATCAGCACATGGAGTACAAGAAAACCGGACAGCGTCTTTTTCCACTGTTTTTGCAGCAGCTCCAGTCCTCTTTGCATAGCCCGCCTGTTCTTTTCTTTTTCCAGAATGGCATAGGGCAGAGTGAAAACACAGAGAAAAGAAGCCAAAAGCAAAATGGCCACAGCCAGATACAGTAGAAATGATGGATTTACCGCCTTGTAAATCTGAATGGCCGTAAATTCCAGCACCCGGATATAGGAAATTTCCCTGGCCACAAAATAAGCAGTGAAAAAGGGTGCGCTAAGAGCTGCCCCAAAAATCCAGGATATCCGGCTGTATCTCAAAAAAGTAAAAGTTCTCTTAATTCCTAAAAGCAGCATATCACTGGCATAAATTTTCTGTTTTTGATAGGAACAGAGGAAACCGGACAGCAGACTGGAAACTTCAATCAGAAAAAGCAGAAGAATAAGCAGCAGTAAAAGCAGCAAAAGCAGAACCGCCAGCGGAGAAGAGAGAAAACGCACAAAATTCTCCGCTGTCAGATAACTGAATTTCTGTTTTTTCAAAGAAAAATCCACTGCTCGGTGGGTAAGCTGCATAACCAGAAAAAAAGAGGCAATTCTGTACCCGGTTTCAAATAAAAGCAAACTTCCTAAATTATATCTAAGTACTGCCCATGTCTTCTTTAAAATGCGTTTCATAAATATCAAATCATCACCTTTTTGTATTGCCTGATTTTATTTTAACAAAAACGGGGTGCTTTATGCAAGGGTGTTTTCCAAATGGGAAATCTATGGTACACTATATAACAGTAATGAAGGAGGATTTTACTATGAAACATACCACACTACCACATCAGCATGGACAGTCAAAAGAGCAGCTTTTACATCACATGCCTGCCACAGAAAATTTTGAACTTGTATCTTCCATTTTCAAACAGTTAAGCGACCCTACGCGTATCCGCATTTTTTGGATTTTATGTCATTGTGAAGAATGTGTAATTAATATTTCTGCCATGATGGAAATGAGCAGTCCTGCTGTGGCTCACCACCTTCGCCTTCTGCGCAGCAGCGGACTGATTGAATCCCGAAGAGACGGCAAGGAAACTTACTATCGCGCCAGTCTTTCCAGAAAAGCACAGTCCCTTCATAAAATGATTGAAGAAATGATGGAAATTTCCTGCATACAATTATAAACATCCTGCTGTTCCTATTGACAATTATGCATTTATCCGTTATGATACTAAAGTTGTATAAGGGAGTAGTTAGCTTCGCAAGAAGTCACTGTATCAACATATTGATGAATTTTTCATCTGGTGCAGTGTAACCGGAAAAATTTACTGACTGTGTTTTGTCGGTCTGTGTATAAAACCAGGGGATTAATTCCCGGCCTTTTATATGCAGATAGTTGGAAATACAGTTCATAATTTCAATTAAGGGCAATAACGAGACTTATCCACGCAGATTTCGTGTGGACAAGTCTCTTTTTATTTGCGCGAAGCAGGCACTGTCTTATCCATATACATGTTAGAATGAAAAAGGAGTAACCATTATGAGTTTAACAGCCGTATTTTTTGTAGGAGTGGGACTTGCCATGGATGCCTGTGCCGTCTCCTTTGCCAAGGGAATCTCCCTGAAAAAAAACGTAAAAAAATATGCCTTTTTACTGGCTCTGGTTTTCGGTCTCTTTCAAGGACTTATGCCCTTATTGGGCTGGTGGGTAGGCACCCATTTTAAAGCTCTGATTACCTCTATGGACCACTGGATTGCCTTTTTTTTACTGGGCTTTATCGGTCTTAACATGATTCGGGAATCCAAAGAAGCCGGGGCTGAGTGTGAAGCCTGCGTGGACAGTATTTCCGGCAAAGAAGTGCTGCTCCTTGCCATTGCCACCAGCATTGACGCCCTGGCTGTAGGCATCAGCTTTGCATTTCTGCCGGTAAGCATTCTGCCTGCCGTCTGTCTTATTACTGTTACCACCTTTGTCATCAGCTTTATTGCTGTATTTCTGGGGAACCGGATAGGCGGAAAATTAGGAAAATACGCAGAAATTACCGGAGGTGTCATTCTGATTCTCATTGGTCTTAAAATTCTGACTGAGCATTTGTTCGGATAAAGGCAAAGAAGCTGCCGCACAGCAGTTATTGCATGCGGCAGCTTCTCCTGCATCCACTTCTCTATGTAAGTATCTTTTTATAAAAATCCCTAAAACAGCACCGCAATGCGGTAGAGCACAAAGGCTGCTATCCAGGCAATCACACACTGGCCCAGTACCATGGATGCTGCCCATTTGCCCCCCAGTTCGCGTTTCACCGAAGCAATAGCTGCTACGCAGGGGGTATACAGCAGACAGAACACCAGAAGCGCTGCTGCTCCGGCAATGCTCAGGCTGCTCTGTAAAACGGCAGTGCTTCCGAACAATACAGTAAGGGAGGAGACCACGCTTTCTTTTGCCAGGAAGCCGGAAATTAAGGCAGTTACAACTCTCCAGTCTCCAAATCCCACCGGTGCAAACAAAGGCGCCAGCCATCCGGCTGCCAGTGCCAGAATACTATCCTGGGAATCAGATACCATATTCATTCCAGTATCGAAGTTCTGCAAAAACCAAATGACAATAGTAGCAACAAAAATAACGGTAAAGGCTCTCTGCAGGAAATCCTTGGCCTTATCCCACAGAAGATGTCCCACATTTTTCGCTCCCGGCATACGGTAATTTGGAAGCTCCATAACAAAGGGCACGGCTTCTCCCTTAAATGCCGTTTTCTTGAATACCAGGGCCATGACAATTCCCATAACAATGCCGAACACATACAGGCAAATCATAACCAGCGCTTCATATTTTGGAAAAAAGGCGGCTGTAAAAAAAGCATAAATGGGAAGTTTTGCCGTACAGCTCATAAAAGGCGTCAGCAAAATAGTCATCTTTCTGTCCCGCTCAGAAGGAAGGGTACGGCTGGCCATAACACCCGGCACAGTACATCCAAATCCAATGAGCATGGGAACAATACTCCTGCCGGAAAGCCCCAGCTTACGCAGCAGTTTATCCATAATGAAGGCTACCCTTGCCATATAGCCGCTGTCCTCCAGAATGGACAGAAAGAAAAACAGCGTCACAATAATAGGCAGGAAACTGAGCACACTGCCCACACCGTTGAAAATACCATCAATAATAAGGGAATGTATCACACTGTTCACTTGGGCTGCTGTCATGGCATTATCCGCCAGCTTGGTCAGGACTGTGATTCCATTTTCCAAAAGGCCCTGCAAAAATGCGCCAATGACATTAAATGTAAGCCAGAACACAATTCCCATAATGCCGATAAAAGCAGGGATTCCTGTATATTTCCCAGTGAGGAAATGATCCATTTTCCGGCTTCGGATGCGCTCCTTGCTCTCCTTAGGCTTGATAATGGTTCCGCTGCACACATCCTCAATATAGCTAAACCGCATTTGCGCCACAGCAGCCGCACGGTCCATACCAGTTTCTACTTCCGTCTGTCTGGCAATATCTTCCAGAAGATTTTTCTCCTGCTCGGTAAGGTGCAGCTGTTCCAGCAGCTTGCCGTCTCCCTCCATTACCTTGCTGGCCGCAAATCGGACAGGAATACCTGCCCGTCCGGCATGGTCCTCAATCAGGTGCATTACGGCATGGATTCCCCGGTGAATCCCTTCTTCCTTGCTGCAAAAATCCATCTTCAAAGGTTTTTCCTGGTATTTCGCCACATGAATGGCATGGCGGATTAATTCTTCAATGCCCTCTCCCTTTGCGGCAGAAATGGGAATCACCGGCACGCCAAGGGCTGCTTCCATTTCGTTCACCATAACTGAACCACCGTTTTCCCTCAGCTCATCCATCATATTCAGTGCCACAACCATGGGAAATCCCAGTTCCAGAAGCTGCATGGTCAGATAGAGATTTCGCTCGATATTGGTAGCATCCACAATATTGATAATGCCTTTTGGCTTTTCTCCGATAACAAATTCGCGGGTAACCATTTCCTCACTGCTGTAGGGCGACATAGAATAAATCCCCGGCAAATCCGTAATCAGCGTGTTTACATGTCCCCGGATAATGCCGTCCTTGCGGTCCACAGTCACACCCGGAAAGTTTCCCACATGCTGCTTGGCGCCGGTCAGCTGATTAAACAGCGTGGTTTTTCCGCAGTTCTGGTTTCCAACCAGGGCAAAGGTCAGGGTTTCACTTTCCGGCAGAGGATTTTCCTGCTTTCTGTCATGATATTTTCCTCCTTCTCCGTATCCGGGATGATGTTTTTCCGGTCCCGGCTTTTTCGTCTTTGCCGCTTTGGGCTCATGAGCTTTGCTAATCTCAATATTCCCAGCATCTTCCAGACGTATGGTCAGTTCGTAACCGTGTATGCGCAGTTCTATGGGGTCTCCCATAGGCGCATACTTTACAACCGTGACCTCTGTTCCCTGTATCAGCCCCATATCCAGGAAGTGCTGGCGCAAAGCCCCGGTTCCTCCTACGGCAAGTATGGTGGCCGTACTTCCGATTTGTAATTCACTTAGTTTCATTTCAATCTCCCTCTTTTGTATTAAAGATTCTGCACGCGCAGAGCCCGGATGGCATTCAGTACAGCAATCACCATAACGCCTACGTCGGCAAATATGGCAAACCACATATTGGCAATTCCCAGGGCTCCCAGTCCCAGACAGGCAAATTTAATCACCAGGGCAAACACAATATTCTGGTATACAATACCCAGACATTTTCTGGAAATCCGGATGGCCTTTGAAATCTTCATCGGGTCATCATCCATCAGTACCACGTCTGCGGCTTCAATGGCTGCGTCAGAACCCATGGCGCCCATGGCAATTCCGATGTCTGCCCGCGTAAGTACCGGAGCGTCGTTGATACCATCTCCCACAAAGGCCAGTTTTGCTTTTGTCCCTTTCTTTGCCAGCAGTTCTTCTACCTTTTCCACTTTTCCGGCAGGCAGAAGTTCGCTGTAAACTTCATCAATCCCCAGTATTTCTGCAACCTGTTCGGCTACCGCTTTCGCATCTCCGGTGAGCATAACCGTCTTTTCCACACCTGATTTCTTCAGCCTTTTGACTGCTTTTTCCGCATTTGGTTTTATAACATCGGAAATCACAATATGTCCGGCATAAGCTCCGTCCACGGCCATATGAATAATGGTTCCCACTTTGTGGCAGTCACGATATGCAATTCCCAAACGTTTCATCAGCTTACCGTTTCCGGCTGCCACTTCTCTTTTGTCTACTTTTGCCAGAATTCCTTCTCCGCTGATTTCCTGAATGTCCTCTACCCGGCTTCTGTCAATTTCTTTTCCATAAGCCTTCTGAAGACTCTTACTGATAGGATGAGAAGACGCACATTCTGCCAAAGCAGCATATTCTAGAAGCTTTGCTTCTTCCATCTTATTGTGATGAATTCCCGTAACCTCAAAGACTCCCTGAGTCAGAGTTCCTGTTTTATCAAAGACCACATATTTCGCCTCAGATAAGGTTTCCATGTAATTCGACCCTTTAATCAGCACGCCTTCTTTACTGGCTCCGCCGATACCGGCAAAGAAGCTGAGAGGAATACTAATGACCAGCGCGCAGGGACAGCTGATAACCAGAAAGGTCAGCGCACGGTAAATCCACATACTCCAGGCAGCCTCCTGTCCCAGAAACAACACCTGGATTAGCGGCGGAAGCACGGCAAGAGCCAAGGCTCCGTAACAGACAGCCGGTGTATAAACTCTGGCAAATTTGGTAATAAAGTTCTCGGATTTGGATTTCCGTGAACTGGAGTTTTCCACCAGTTCCAGAATTTTGGAAACTGTAGATTCCCCAAATTCCTTTATGGTTCTGATTCGCAGCATGCCCGTCATATTAATGCAGCCGCTAATAATCTCGTCTCCCTCTTTCACATCTCTTGGAAGGCTTTCTCCAGTCAAAGCGCTGGTATTCAAGCTGGACGTTCCCTCCAAAACAATGCCGTCCAGAGGTACTTTTTCTCCCGGCTGCACCACAATAATACTGTCTACAGCCACCTCGTCCGGGTCTGCTTTTTCCAGTTTCCCGTCCCGCTCTACATTGGCATAATCCGGGCGGATATCCATAAGCGCACTGATATTTCTCCGGCTTTTGCCTACTGCATAACTCTGGAACAATTCACCAATCTGGTAAAACAGCATAACCGCAATGGCTTCGTTATAATCTCCACTTCCGGAATAAATTGCCAGAGCAAAGGCTCCTACTGTGGCAATCGCCATAAGAAAGTTCTCATCAAATACCCGGCGGTTTAAAATTCCCTTCCCCGCTTTTCTTAAAATATCATAGCCGATAATCAGGTAAGCAGCCAGATACAAAGCCAGCTGCAGCAGGCCCGACACAGGTATAAACTGCAGGATAAGAACCATCACAGCCGTAATTACAATTCGGATTAGCATTTTTTTCTGCTTTTTACTCATAGTTTTCTCCTTTCGCTTTATTATATCCTATATCCACTTTTTTTGTATATGAATTTCTTATGTTTTTTACACTTTTAAGGGGATGCACTTACCACAGCATCCCCACAGCCTTATCATCTTTGTTTAAAACTCAATTTCACAGTCAGGCTCTACTTTTCTGCATGCCTTTAAAACTTCTTTCATAACCTTTTTCGGTTCCTGGCCTTCTTCAAACTCCACAATCATTTTAAGTGCCATGAAGTTTACCGTTGCATTTGCAACACCGACTGTCTTGTTTGCAGCTTCCTCCATCAGATTTGCACAGTTTGCGCAGTCTACTTCGATTTTATAAGTTTTTTTCATGATAAGTACTCCTTTCCCATTCAGTATTTCTTTAACAATTAAACATTTGTTTAATACATATCTGTACTATAATGTATGTTCTTCAAAAAGTCAATACTTTTTCTCACTTTTTTTCCTGATTGCCATAAAATAGGAATGTAACAGAACTCTCTCTTGGTTCTGTGAAAACATAGACAGAAAGGTTTGAATCATGGATAATTATCGAATGCATTATAATGCCTGCCGTTCCTGCCGGGTTATGCCCCGTGAGGCTGTCCGGAAAAGCGCTCCGGTTTCTTCAGGCTGCGGCTGCTCAGACCGGGTAGACAATACAGGAATTTACACACATGCGGACCATTTGCCTCTTACTATGGCCTATGTTCCCTGCCAGCAGTTCTCTACTGTTTTTGATTTATGCAAAGCGTTTCCCATGGGTACTATTTTTCCGGAGCTTTGCAAACCATTTTGCGGAAAGAGAGGTGTCAGACGATGAAAAATCCCCGTTCCTGTTCCCAGGCGGAACTTTTCTCTATGATTAACCAGGTCAGTTTCGCAGTGAACGACATGACTCTTTATCTGGATACCCACCCGGACGACGACGATGCCATGGCTTATTTTTGCGAAAACATGGCTCTCCGGAAAGAACTGCTGAAAGAATATGCAGCCCGCTTCGGTCCTCTGACCCTGGACAGCGACAGCGAAAACTGCAGACAGTGTTGGGATTGGGTCATGCAGCCCTGGCCTTGGGAAGGAGTGTGTTAAAAGATGTGGAATTATGAAAAGCGACTGCAATTTCCTATAAATATCAAAAAACCTGATGCAAGAGCGGCGCAGGTGATTATCAGCCAATATGGCGGCCCTGACGGGGAAATGGGCGCCTCCATGCGGTATCTTTCCCAGCGATTCGCTATGACTAACCGGATAGCTATGGGAACATTGACAGATATTGGAACCGAAGAATTGGGGCATTTGGAAATGGTAGCCACCATTGTGCACCAGCTTACCCGCAACCTCTCTATGGAAGAAATTGAGAAATCCGGTTTTGCCCCCTATTATGTGGACCATACAGTAGGTATCTGGCCACAGGCGGCAGGGGGAATCCCCTTTAATGCCTGTGAATTTCAGTCCAAGGGCGACCCTATCACGGATTTATTTGAGGATATGGCAGCAGAACAAAAAGCCCGAACCACTTACGACAACATTCTGCGCCTAATTGATGACCCTGACGTCATTGCGCCTATCAAATTCCTCCGCGCCAGAGAAATCGTTCATTTCCAGCGTTTCGGTGAAACAAAACGGGAGATGTCAAGCAATATTCGAAATGTGAACATTCAAATATCTGCTTAACATCTCCAATTTTTCTAAAAACTTTAATTGGCAGAATCAGTAATGGTAATTTCAACTCTGCGGTTTTTAGCCCGTCCCTCTTCTGTGTTATTATCAGCAATAGGATTGTAGTGAGAATTCCCTTCTATAGACATCTTCTCTGGCAAAAGACCGTCTTGTGTCAGTTCATTCAGCACTCTTACGGCACGGTCAACTGATAACTGCCAGGAATCTTTTTCATTCGCTGTATCACGATTTCCTAAATCAGCAGTGTTTCCAGTGATCGTAATATGGTTTACACCATCATATACTTTCTGTATCACAGTACTTACCCTTTTCAAAGTCGGAATACTTTCAGGATTCAATTCCGCAGAATTCCCTTGAAACAACAATGCATCCCTTAAGCGAATAGAAATCGAATGCTCTGTTCTTTGAAGCTCTATCTCATTCTGAAGTTCCTCTTCCTTAATATAGCCATTGAGCTGGTCATAAATACTCTGCAACGGGTCCAATGCAACCTGATTTGTTGCAGCAGCCCCACCACTTTCCCCGGTTTCTGTACCAGAAACAGCAGCCTCACTGACTGACCCGTGAAATGCATCAGAAAGAGCCTCAGACATTGCCTGCAGCTTGGCCTGATTTTCAGTACTCATCCCATACATAATAATAAACAGGGCCAATAGAAGGGTAATCATATCCGAATATGTAAGAAGCCACCGTTCACTGTTTTCATGTCCGCCTTCCTCTTCTTCTCTACGCCGTCTTCGTGCCATGAATATCACCCCCTAGTTTTCAATACCAGCCTTAAAGTTTTTATGACCATCCGGAAATGCCTGATAGTACATAGAAAGTTCATTTTCCATACTACGAGCAACTTCTCCCTTGGAAATCATACAAACACCATCGATAATAATTTCTTTATGAATAATACTTTTCTTTGTCAGGATTTTCATCTTATTTGCAATTGGAAGATAAACAATGTTAGCAAGGCTGACACCATACAAGGTAGCAATAAACGCAGTACTAATCTTTGCGGCCAACTCGGCAGAATCACCAAAGCCTGCTGCAAGAACAACTACAAGACTCATTACCGTACCAATGACACCCATCGTTGGAGAATATCCTCCGGCAGATTCAAATACACTTGCCTCTACTGCCTTCTGAGTCGAAAAAGCGTGGAGTTCAGATTCCAAAACATACTGGATATCTTCTTCACTTTTTCCATCCTGCAGAAGAACCAGACCCTCTTTTAAGAGCAGCATATCTTCTTTTTGAAGTTCCGGATCCTGGACTACACTATCTAAAGCTGTAATCCCCTCTGTACGGTACTTAGTCGCAATTTCCAGTATCTTATCAATTAATTTTTTGGTGCTGGTAGAATTAGGTTGCCGAAATGTTTTAACCAAATATTTAAAAGACTGAAGGACATCCTTCAGTGAGAAGGACGCAATTGTTGCGCCTATTGTGCCGCCTATTACAATTAAAGCCGGGCTTAAAAGCAAAAGACTGACTATTTTTCCGCCTTCAATCGTGTAACCAGTCAGGAGAGCGGCAAGTCCTACGACTATTCCGATAATTAATGATGGTTCCATTTTTTTCCTCCTAAATGTATAAATGACGAGTTAAGCCGTCCAACAACTAA
>DXFK01000031.1 GCA_019114495.1 Candidatus Blautia stercoravium | reverse complement strand
GCATTTTTCTTGGTAAAAGAAAACTGTGCGCGGATGTCCACGGCTGCTCTGCTGTAGTCAATGCCAATCATGGAAATACTCATTGTTTTTTAATCTCCCATATCTTTTGTTGCTTTTCTTAAAAATCTTTTTTCATCTTAGCATAGAATTCTTTTAGGTGCAACTTAAGTATTTTGTTATTTTTGTACAATTTCATTTGACAAAACGTTGACAAAATTTCCCTATATGCTACAATAGAACAAGAATTGAATGTATAACGGTGCCTGCCATGCAGGAGAATAGGAAAGTTAAGTGAAAATCTTACACGGTCACGCCGCTGTAATGGAGGAGCTGTATTTTAATATGCCACTGCTGTAACGGGAAGGCAAAATGCAGCAAAGATACCTGAGTCAGAAGACCTGCCTTATACATGCGATTTACACGGGTTACGAACGATGGCCTTGTGTAAGAACAGGTTGGCTCATAGCATATCAATTCACCTTGCTATAACCTCTTGTTCTTCTGATGCCTGTCGGTCCTTGCCGTACAGGTTTTTTATTTTATTCATGCAAATCAGAAGGGAGAAGAAAAATGAGTAAAAATCAAAAACGTATTCTGGTATTGGCAAGCGCCTTTGCGCTTACCTTCGGCATTGTCCCAACCGTCAGTGCCATGCACATTATGGAAGGTTATCTTCCGGGAGGATTCTGCATCGCATGGGGTGTCCTGTGCGTACCGTTTCTCATTGCAGGATTCATGTCTATCAAAAAAACTTTAAACGAACACCGGAATCTGGTCACCCTGCTGGCTATGTCCGGCGCCTTTGTCTTCGTGATTTCTTCATTGAAGATTCCTTCCGTAACCGGAAGCTGTTCTCACATGACAGGCACCGGTCTTGGAGCAATTCTGTTTGGGCCATCTGCAGTTTCCATTCTGGGACTGATTGTTCTCTTGTTCCAGGCTATTTTACTGGCACACGGCGGACTGACTACGATTGGAGCAAACACTTTCTCCATGGCAATCGCAGGACCTTTTGTCTCTTATGGTATTTATGTTCTGCTGAAAAAGGCCAATGTGAATAAAAAAGTCTGTGTATTTTTGGCCGCATTTTTAGGTGACTTGTTTACATACTGTGTGACTGCGGTACAGATGGCTCTTGCCCATCATGCGGATACTACCTTTGGCGCTGCAGTGGGCAAATTCCTGCTGGTATTTGCACCTACACAGGTTCCTCTGGCTCTTATTGAAGGCGTCATCACGGTATTGATTATCATGGGTCTGGAAACCTATGCCAAACCGGAGCTTCGTGCTATCGGTTATTTAAAGGAGGGAAAATAAGATGAAGAAAAAAGTCATTCTGGCCATTCTGGTTATTTTCTTAATTGCATTTGTTCCGCTGTTTGTCTTAAAAGACGCGCAATTCGGCGGTTCCGACGATGCCGGAAGTACCGTGGTAGAGGAAGTGGATTCTTCCTATGAACCCTGGGCAACCCCCATTTTTGAAAAGCTCATTGGCGGAGAACTTCCCGGTGAAGTGGAAAGCCTGCTCTTCTGTCTCCAGACCGGCATCGGCGTAGGCGTCATTGCCTTTATTATGGGACGTTTTGTAGAGCGTAAAAAATGGATGAAAGACGAAAACTAAAGTTCTCTGGCGAAAGGAGTTTCTATGATAGTCATTGATAAGCTGTGTTATAATTCCCGGCTTAGATATGAAAATGCCAGTCAGAAATTTGCCTTTGCAGTGATTACACTGTGTATCTGTGTAATGAGTCGTTCGATTGCGGTGGCAGGTATCGTATTAGCTGTGACAGGGATTCTTACCGTTTGGAAAGGGGGAGTCCCTGTTTTTCGTTATCTGCGGTTTCTTACGGTTCCTCTGGCGTTTTTATTTCTCAGCACCATAGCCATTATGTTTAATATAAAGCATACCCCCATGGATTTCTTTGCGATTCCCATTGGAAACTGGTATCTGACGGCAAGCTACCATTCCTTTTTTTATGCGGTACAGCTGATTCTCACCGCTCTTTCCGCGGTTTCCTGTTTGTACTTTTTATCCTTTACCACCCCCATGCCGGATATTCTGGAGGTTTTGCGGAAGCTGCACTGTCCCCGTCTGCTCATTGAACTAATGTTGCTGATTTATCGGTTTATCTTCGTGCTGCTGGATGTGGCCACTGCCATTTCCACTTCCCAAAACTGCAGACTGGGTAATAAGGATTACCGGACTTCCCTAAAATCCTTCGGTATGCTGGGTTCTGTGCTGATGATACGGGCGGTACAGCGTTCCAACCGGCTCTACGATGCTATGGAAGCCCGCTGCTATGACGGCACCATACGGGTTCTGTCGGAAAACCGACCTCCCAAGAAACGAGTCATTGCTGCCATCGTGGTATTTGATACCGCCTTATTTATTTTTGCTGTATGGAGGAGACTTTTTTTCATGAATTCAGATGTGATTTTAAAAGCCGATAATCTGCACTTTTCCTATGACGATGACAACTCTCACTCCTTAAACGGACTTTCCCTGGAAATCCGCAGAGGACAGAAAGTGGCCTTTATGGGAGCTAATGGCAGCGGAAAGTCTACGTTCTTCCTCTGCTGCACGGGAATCCATAAACCCCAGTCGGGAAAGCTGTATTTTAACGAAGAAGAAGTAAAATATAACAAAAAGGGACTTTTAAATCTGCGCAGCAAAGTAGGCATTGTGTTTCAGGACCCGGACAACCAGCTTTTCTCTGCCAGCGTGTACCAGGAATTTTCTTTCGGGATTTTAAACCTGGGTGTTTCCGAAGATCAGGCAAAAAAAGAAGTGGAGGAAGTTATTGATTATCTGGAAATCACTCCCTTTCGCCACAAACCCACCCATGCTTTAAGCGGAGGACAGAAAAAGCAGGTTTCCATTGCCGACATTCTGGTTATGCACCCGGACATTATTATTTTAGACGAACCTGCGGCAGCTTTAGACCCAAGACACACCACTATGGTCAACCGTATTGTAGACCGCATGACAGAAAATGGCATTACGGTACTCATGGCCACCCATGACGTAAATTATGCCTATGAATGGGCAGACGAAGTCATGCTCTTTCACGAAGGCAGGGTGCTGATGCACGGCAGCCCCGCCGAAGTCTTTGGAAACCGGGCAGCTTTAAGGCAGACAAATCTGGAGCCCCCGGCGGTTCTGGAGCTTTTTGAAAGCCTGTGCAAAAAAGGGATTTTAAAATCCTCTCTTCCGTTGCCGAAAAATCTGAAGGCACTGGAACAATATATCGCAGAAGTAAATTTGAATCCACACTACGGAGGTAAGAAAATCATGTCAAACGAAACCAGAAAGGCTATTCTGGCAGTAAGCTTCGGCACCAGCCATAACGATACCAGGGAAGTCACCATTGATGCCATTGAACGGGATATGCAGCAGGCCTTCCCCGATTATCCTCTGTATCGGGCCTGGACCAGCAAAATGATTATAAAAAAAGTAAACAAGCGAGATAACATTCATATTAACACGGTAAAAGAAGCCATGGAACAAATGCGGGCAGACGGTATCACCGACGTGCTGGTGCAGCCTACCCATGTTATCAATGGAATTGAAAATGATTTGATGAAAGAAGACGCTCTGTCCTATCAGGAATATTTTCATTCCATTTCCTTTGGGGACCCCCTTCTTACCAGTGAGCAGGACAATCTGAGCGTCATTCAGGCGGTGGCAGAAGAATTTTCCCATCTGAAAAAAGAAGAAGTTCTGGTACTTATGGGACACGGCACAACCCATTATGCCAACTCCATCTATGCGGCTCTGGACTATACCTTTAAAGATAAGGGGTATGAAAATATCTTCCTTGGAACGGTGGAGGCCTATCCGACAATGGAAAGCCTTCTGCGCATGGTAAAGGCGTATGGTCCTTCTAAAGTGGTTCTGGCCCCGTTTATGATTGTGGCAGGCGACCATGCGAAAAACGATATGGCAGGAGATGACCCCGAATCCTGGTACAGTCAGTTTAAAGCTGCCGGATACGAAGTAGAGCCGGTAGTCAAAGGGCTGGGCGAATATCCGGGAATCCGGAAAATTCTGGTGGAGCACCTACAGGTCTTAGAA
>DXFK01000030.1 GCA_019114495.1 Candidatus Blautia stercoravium | reverse complement strand
AAATTATATGCGAAAATTCATATTGAAATTATCAATTAATATTTTATGTTTTATGTTTACTTTACTCTTCTTTAATTCCTGCAGCAAAGATGAAAAGAAAAATTGCCTTACCATCTGCACAGAAGAATCTTTACTCTATGAGGTAGAAGAAGCAGTCCAGTATTTCAAAGACAGTCAGGAAACCCCTGTGGATATTCAGATATCCTATATTCCATTTGAACAGGAGGATCGGGCCAGTATCTGCAAAAAATTAAGAACTGAACTCATGCTGGGAAAAGGAGCTGACCTTTATATCATCAAAGATTATGGGATAAGTCGAAATATATCTGTCTCGCAAGAGGAAATGCTAATAGCAGACCCAAATAAGCTGCTTACTAGCGGTGTGTTTCTAGACCTATCCGAATATATTGAAAAAGACAAAGAGTTCCAGTCCTGCTTTGCACCGGTGATGGAGGCCGGTGCGGTAAATGGGCGGCAATACATTGCTCCAATTACATTTGACGTAACACTATTGAGAAGTCATGACGAAAAAGGTCCTTTGACTTATGAGGATTGTACGGAGACAATTACGAACCTTTTGGAGTCAGGAAAACTGAAGGAACTTTCTCCGGCCGATCTCCTATTCTATATAAAGGACTGGATCGGAAACAGTTTTGATTACCAAAAAGGGAAAGTCCTGTTTTCCCAGGAACACGTCAGTCAGGTCCTGGAATATGCCGCAGGTGAGGCTCAAAAAGGGATTAAAGAAGGAAGCTATGAAGTAATTTCCATGCAAAATGACCAATTTCTGTATACATCTCCAGACAGTGAAATGGAGATACCAGAGTATCAGTATCTCCCCTTCCCAACCCTGGATGGAAGATGCAGCGCTACAGTTCTTTCCTATGGAGCCATTAGCCGTACATGCAATAATCCAGAGCTGGCTTATGAATTTCTGAAAATATTCTGGTCAGAAGGTTTCGCTTCAGGGGAAGGTCTGACTATCCCGGATCAACAATACAGCAAAAATTACTTAATCGATACTATTTTTAATATAGGCGGCCTGACTGTACGGCAGGATCAGTGGCATAACTGGTACAGGAATAAGCTGGAGAATGTGGAAACTTCAGAGATGTTCTGGAAAAATGAAGAAAATATGCTTTCTGTGGTACAGAAAGTTCCTACTGCCCGGTTCATCTGCGCTGTAGATTATCTGGGAATGGATATCCGGAATATATTCTGGAAAGATGGAATTTTAAATGTAGATAGAGAAGGGATTCAGGATGATATCCGTACAGCATCAGATATGATCTATAATAGTACACGTTATATTATCATGGAATAAACAGGGGGAAATTCAATGAAAAATACGGCTAAGAAAGGACTTTGCCTGGCAGCTCCGGCGGTTCTGGGATTTTTGATTTTCTATGTACTGCCTATGGGTGTGACCCTGTGGCAGTCGGTGAGCTTTGGCGGAATGTTCGTTGGCCTGGAAAACTACCGGATCACTTTTGAAAACCATATGTTCCGGCTGGCAGTGGGGAATACCCTGCGGTTTCTTGTAGTGGCACTGCCTCTGATACTGGTGGTATCTCTGGCCTTGGCCCTTCTGCTGGCGGAGAAGTTTCCGGGAAACCGTTTTTTTCGTCTGATCCTTCTCTATCCTATGCTGGTGCCCGTAGCGGCCACTGTGATGGTAGTGCAGATTTTTCTGGGAACGAGGGGTGTGCTGAACACATTTCTGATCCAATTTGGACTTCCCCGGCAGGACTGGATCTATTCTTCCTGGGCCTTTCTGATCCTGATACTCCTTTATCTGTGGAAAAATACAGGATATGCTGTGATCCTCCTTCTGACCGGTCTCGCCATGATCCCTAAGGAATATATGGAAATGGCCAAAATGGACGGAGCAGGAATATGGAAATGTTTGTATTATGTACGACTGCCTCTTCTTGGACCAATGCTTCTGTTTACGGCACTGATCTCCCTGCTGAACGCCTTTAAATGCTTCCGTGAAGCAATCCTTATCGGGGGAAATTATCCCCATGAGAGCATTTATATGCTCCAGCATTACCTGACCAACAACTTTAACAACATGAATTATATGAAGATCTGCGTAGCTTCTACACTGATATTTCTTACTATCCTTATAGCGGCCTGTATTGCCGGAAGGCCTCTCTTTTTAGGCGAAAGGGGAAAAAAGAAAAATGAAAAGAAAAAGAAATCTGCCCATTTACGTTAAGACCATGTGTTTTCTACTGCTTTCCCTATTGATCCTGTTTCCTGTTCTTTATTCCTTTACCAATTCCTTTATGGGACCGGAAGAGATCACGGAATCCTACAGCGGAATACTGGGGATAGGCGCCGATATGAAATTTCATATGTTTCCGGACCATTTTACACTGGCAGCCTATGGAAATGTGATGCTGGATACACCGGAATACTGGCTGAAGTTCTGGAAGAGCCTTGGAATGGCCGGGGTGATCGCAATAGGGCAGCTCCTTATAGGCGGTATGGGCGGCATGGCCTTTGCCAAATATCATTTTCCGGGATGGAAACTCTTATTCTTTCTCTTTACAGTCTTTCTTTTTCTGCCGGTACAGGTTACGCTGTTCCCAAATTTTCTGGTCCTTTCCTGGATGAATCTCACCGGGACCTGGTGGGCGCTTCTTTTGCCGGGAATTTTTTCTCCTTTTGGAGTTTTCCTCATGACGTTGATCTTCCAGAAGATTCCTATGGAGATATTGGAGGCGGCCAGGCTGGACGGCGCCGGAACTCTACGGATTTTTGTAAATATTATGCTGCCGGTGGCAAAGCCGGGAGCCATCAGTCTGCTGATCCTGGTGTTTGTCGACAACTGGAACATGGTAGAGCAGCCTATGATCCTTCTGCAATATCCCTGGCAGTATCCTCTATCAGTCTTTCTGGCCAGTGTAAATACTGAAAATTTTTCTCTGCAGTTTGTCTGCGGTATCCTGAGTCTTGTGCCTGTAACACTTCTTTTCCTGTTTTTTCATGAGGAACTGGCAGAGGGTATTTCGATATCTGTTTCCAGATAGAACATATGTAAGGAGAATGTTAATGAAGATAAAAATTTTAAAGCTCAGCCTAGGAATCTTCTTCGTTTTTGGTTTCTGCACAGTGACTTCCATTCGTGCGGAAGAGGTCCTGGTGCCGCAGGTGTCTGTGGTCCAGGCAAATTATCAGGATAATATGCTCAGTGCAGCAAATGTGCCGGCAAGCTGTCTGCGGACAGATGAACAGTGGGGAAAAGGAGTCTGGGTAGTACAGGAGAAGGAAAGTATCTGGGGCGGAACAGAATACCAGGCTATGTTTTTATCTGCTTGTATCCTGGAAGAACATGAAGATTATATCCTGGTGAAGGACTGTCCGAGATTCGTGATCCAGGATTCTATGAAGCCTCTACAGTCGGGAGAGAAAGTGAGGCTGATCGAATGAAGATGCTAAAAATTGTATGGCCCTTACTCTTCCTTGTCCTATCGGCAGGCTGTGCCTTATTTACCACTGTAACTACACAAAAACTTCAGGCAGAGATTCCGAAAGGAGTCCTGGCAGTGCTGGATAAAGGAGGCAATAAAGAACATACAGAACAAAACTTCCTTATCGTAAAAAATGAGGATAACAGCCCTCTGTATAAAAATGAGGCTTCTGAAAAAATCCGAAGAGAATACGATATAACAGTTATAGAAGATGACCTGACAGAACTGGATCCTATAAAAAGCCTTTTATCCCGGGGATGGCAGCTCTGCCTGGCAGGGATCTATTTTCTGCCCATGCTGTGGATATGGAAAGCAGCCATAGGGCATATTGTCAGAGGATATACGGAATACAAGAGCCAGAAAATTTCAAAAACTGCAGCAAGATTATGTGCAGGAGTTTTTCTATATCTGGCTTCTGTCGGAATCTGGTATCTCTTAATCTGTTATATTGACATCCCGCAGCAATACCTTCCCATAGCCGGAATCTGGGATGTGGGCTATATCCTAAACGAGATCCAAAATTTTCATGAAAAAGTCCAGAAGTTTGGAAACCAGATTCCTGTTCTCAAAGATGTCTGGAGAGCTGGGAAAACGGCCCTAATCGGCTATGGATCCAGTATTTTGTTGTTTCTTCCCGGCTGGGTGGGGATGTTCTGCAGAAAAAATTAATAAAAGGCCGATACTCCGGATTGCGGAAATCGATAAATCAGATAAAAGAAAGGATTGTGTTATTTTCTTGACGTTTGCTGATGTTATTTCAGCTGGGACATTTAGCATATTATTGTAGTTTGGCTCATTTG
>DXFK01000029.1 GCA_019114495.1 Candidatus Blautia stercoravium | reverse complement strand
GGATCAAACTCTCTGATAAAGTGTCTGTTCCAGTTCAAGATAACTACTTGGCTATCTATCCCTTTTACTGTTTTTGGTTCGTTGAACCTAAGAATAAAATGTAAAAGAATTTTCGATTCATGTGTTTTACTGTTCAGTTATCAAGGTTCCTGTCTTGCGACAGCCATATTAGATTATCACATCTTTTTTAGCTTGTCAAGAACTTTTTTTGTTTTTTTCTAAAAATCCATTTCCGCAGACAACAAGCCAGGCGGGCATACCAGTATGTACATCTGGCGACTGCTGCGTAGATCAATACCATGCTGCTTACAACGTGGTTATTGATTTTCAAGAATTTCAGAAATTCTTGAGAGCACCACTCTCGCTGACAGCTATGTTAGAATACCACAGCATTTCTCCTTTGTCAACAAGTTTTTTGAATTTGTTAAAAATTATATTTTTTATATATAATTTAGAAAATTCAGTCAATTTATTTGTGTCAGCTTTTTCTTATGCCACACCCTTAATGTTTATCATAAAAAGTACCAGTCCTATAATACTACCAGCTTAAATACTATCAACTTAAAAGGTCAAAGGGCTGTTCTTCCCCGGTATCGAAATACCGTGGGAAGAACAGCCTCCAGATTGCCCGGACAGCTACAGTCTGTCTGTTATCAGGAAAAATTATAAATATCCTTTCTCAGTCCTTCTTTATGAAACAATCAAAGGCACGATCTTCCCCTCTTTTACGTCCACCAGCCCCCTATCCGTCAGTTTAAGGACCGGGCTCACAGGCAGTCCAAGGGTGGCAAAGGACATAATCGGATTGTAATGCACATACCCCAGTTCTTCCATGCTAAGGCGGACTGCCTTCAGTGCCAGAGCAGTTTCTTCCAGAGATTTTTCCGACAGGAGACCCGCCACAGGAAGCGGCAGTTCTGCCAGGATTTTTCCCTTATGTACAGTAAGAAATCCCCCCTGGAGCTCCTGGAGTCTTCGGATTGCCAGAAGCATGTCCTCCGGAGAGTCTCCCGCCACAAGAAGATTATGATGATCATGACAATAAGTGGAGGCAACTGTTCCTTTTTTCAGACAGTCCCCGGTTACAAAGCCATAGCCGATATTCCCATTTTTTCCATGGCGTTCCACTGCCATGATCAGAAGACAGCCGCTGCCCTGCCAATCCAGCTTTCCGTTTTTCACAGTCATGGATACCAGTTTTTCCCTGGTCTGGGTACGGTCTCTGGATACTTCCATAGCTCTCACCGTAACGGAAGAAGATCCCTCTGGCGCCTGGATCTGAAAATCCCTTTCAGACAAAACAGGCAGGCTTACACTTTTATAAAAGTCTTCCGGAAATCTGTGGGCAGCTCGGGCGACCGGACCTTTCTTTCCGGAAAAAATCAGGGCTCCGTTCTTAAATACATACTCCGGCTGAAAATGCGCCGGATCCTTAAGAAGCTGGAAATCAGCTGCAAGTCCAGGGGCAATGGCTCCCCGGTCATATAAATGCATACGACGGCTGGGGGTATAGGTAGCACAGTAAATGGCCTGTTCCAGAGGAAATCCCTTTCTCACCGCTTTCTCCACTACTGCATTCAGATGCCCTGTCTCATAGAGGGTATCCGCCATAGTATCATCTGTCACAAAGCTTACATACTCAAAGAGATTATTTTCTTTTATATAAGAAATAATTTCTTCTCTCAGCATCTTATCCTGAAGTTCAAAAAACATACCGTTCTCGATCCGCTGGCGCACCTCTTCCAAAGTATGCTCCGTGTGATCTCCGTTAATTCCCAGATAAAGGAACTTGGCCAGATCCAGACCGGTAAGCGAGGGACAGTGGCCTTCGATGACATAACCGGGCTTTTCGCTGCGCAGGTAGTCCAGAAAATGAGAAATTTCCAGATCATTTTCCTTTATGATCTGCCGGTAATTCATGATCTCGCCAACACACACTACATCCTTTTCCTCCAGCAGGTGTTTCATAGCCTGGAAGTCGATCACGCCGCCTGTCGTCTCCAGTTCCCCACTGGTAGAAGGAACACTGCTGGGTATGCCGTAGTAAATATCAATGGGCGTATCCTTGGCCATTGATATCATTTCCAGTATACCCCTCATCCCCTTCACATTTGCGATTTCATGAGGTTCAGAAACAATAGTAGTCACACCATATCCTGCCAGGCAGCTGCCAAAAGGCCCGGGAGTCATCATAGAACTTTCTATATGCATATGTATATCGATAAATCCGGGGATCATATACATACCTTGAGCATCCAGGACTTCCTCTGCCTGGAAGTCCTGGGATCTTTCACGGTCAATATAATAGAACTTTCCCTTCCGCACAGATACGTCCGCCGGAACAAATCTTTTCAAGTAAGTATTAAATACCCGGGCATTTTTTATGAGAAGAGAAACCTTTTCCATTTTCATAAAAATCCTTTCTAAATATTGAGTTAAAATATATCAGACAAATTGTTTCACACTTCCGCTCTCCGCAATTCCGCAAAATATCCGGAATTCACGGGACTCCTGATATCTCCTAAATAAGTGTGTAAAAATACAGAAGACAGACTGCTACCATGATACACATTACGGGAGACAGCTCTTTTATCTTTCCGGAAGCGATCTTCATAATGAAATAAGCCGGAATAGCCGCGCAGATACCATTTGCAATGTTATTGGCAAAAATTGTAAATGCAATGCAAATAAAGGCCGGCACAGCTTCTGTCAGGTCATCATAATGAATTTTGCTCATGCTGCTCAGCATATTAATACCGATGAAGATAAGAATAGGGCCGGTAGCCGCAGAGGGAATGATCAGTGCCAGAGGCGAAAGAAACAGGGATAAAGCGAAGAAAATGCTGGTAAAAATTACGGTCAGTCCTGTCTTTCCTCCTGACTCCACACCTGCAGAGGACTCCAGATAAGTGGTCATACTTGGCATACCGAAAAGAGCGCCGAAGGTGGTGGCAATGGCGTCTACTTTAAAACATTTGTCAATACCGGGAAGATTACCGTCTTCATCCAGATATCCAGCCTTTGCCCCTACGCCCAGTACAGTTCCAAAGGTAGAGAAAAAGTCCGGGATAAACAATGCGATCAGGAAGGGGATATAGGCAAAGTCTAAAGCTCCCATAAAGTCAATATTCATAAACTGACTGCCAATACCCGCAGGAAGAGAAAATGGCGAGGAAGGCAGTTCTGTAACACCGAAAGGTATCCCAATCACGGTAGTGATCAGGATGGCCAGGATCATGCCTCCGGGGACATTTCTGGTCCGGATCACCAGAAGAATGATAAAGCCCATAACTGCCACGAGAACAGAGGGGGAAGACAAATCCCCGAAAGCCAGGTTGTTTTTATTCGCATCTGCTACGATCAGCCCGCAGTTCTTGGCGCCCAGAAGGGCAATAAAAAGTCCAATCCCGGCGCTGACTGCCTGTTTTAAGCTGACAGGTATGGTCCGTACCACTGCTTCCCGAAGTCCCAGAAAAGAGATGGCAATAAAGAGAACACCGCTCCAGAAAATAACCCCCGCAGTTATCGGGGCGCTGATACCTTCATTAGAAATCATCGATGCTACAATACCTACACTGCCCAGTCCCGGAGCCAGAGCAAAGGGACGGTTGGTAAACAGCGCCATGCCACAGGTAGTCAGAATGATCAGCAGGATCATTGCTGTAAACATGACATTTTGGTCCAGCCCTGCGTTTCCCAGAAGACTGGGTACCGTTGCCAGCACATAGGCCATGGTTACAAAAGTAGTCAGTCCTGCCAGCAGCTCTGTTTTCACATTGGTGCCGTAGGAAGAAAGGTGAAATTGTTTTTCAAGCCAGTTTTTCATTGGTAATACACTCCTTCTTATATATACTGCCGGATCAAAAGAAAAAAACTCTTTTTGACCCTGACTTCGTTCTATTGTAAAATAGATAAAAGAAATGTGTCCAATTCATATTTTTCAGAGTTTTTATGCCAAAAATGCATAGAGAGGAGTTTGTATGAATTTTCAGGAATTGAATTATGTACTGAGCATTGCCAAATACCAGAATCTTACCAAGGCCGCCGAAGAACTGTACATCTCTCAGCCTACCCTGAGTAAATGTCTTCAGAAACTGGAACGGGAAATGGGAGGGAAACTTTTCGGCCGCAGCGGAAATACTTATGTTCCCACTTACCTTGGCCGCAGATATCTGGAATATGCCAGAAAGGTGCTGGCCCTGAACCAGGACTGGGAGAGAGAACTTAAAGATATGAACTCCTGTATGGACGGAGAGTTAAATATTGCTTTTCCCCTGATGCGGAGTTCCTGCATGGTACCCTCTATTATGAAGGTTTTCCACAAAAAATATCCCGGCGTCCGGGTAAATCTCATGGAAGAAGCCCATGCCATTCAGGAAAAACTGTTATTAAATGACGAACTGGATTTTGGGATTTTTAATGAGACGAGACCCCACCCCAAGCTCTCTTACGAAACTCTCCTTCGGGAAGAGGTGCTCCTTGTAATGCCTCCTGAGCATCCTCTGGCAAAAAAAGGAGTGAAAAGGCCGGGAATGAGACATTTCTGGATAGATCTGAAGCTTTTAGAAAAGGAAGAATTTATCCTCCATTTTCCGGACCAGACCACCGGCCAGCTGGCCATGGAACTTTTTGAGACCTGGGGCATGGAACCTCGGATCTCAATCCATACCAGAAACACAGAAACCAGCGTCCGGCTGTGTATGGAGGGCATGGGAATCTGTTTTGTGCCTGAAACTTACATCCGGCACATGCATTTTGACAAGAAGCCTGCCTGTTTCTCTGTAGGGGAAAAGGGCATCTTCAGCACCCTGACCATTGCCAGCAGAAAAGGAGCTTACCTGCCCTCCTATGCCCAGGACTTTATCAAGATCGCTCAGGAACTGCTGTAAAGCTATTTCTCTCCACCGTGTCATCTCAAGAGAAAAACACAGGATATACCGCAGTTTCACTCAATGGAAATCCGCCATTTTTCTATCCTTTGGCTATGACCCTCTGTATTGTCCTGAATGTAATCATAAAATGGAGTTCCTGGAACTCTATTACAACCATAAGCGCGTATCCCTCGAAGAAATGTACGAGAAAGCAATGTCC
>DXFK01000028.1 GCA_019114495.1 Candidatus Blautia stercoravium | reverse complement strand
CAAGGGCACTGAAAAAGTCTGATTCCTTGAAAAAGAATTAGGCTTTTTTCAATGTTGGCATTATAATAGAAATGTAAGGAAGGGGGATTCTTCAATGTTGAGAGATAATTCACAGTTAAAACTATCATTGTCGCCTTATCAGGGGATTTATGAAGTAATCATTCCTGCTAATCATCTTCTGCGTAGAATTAAAGAGAATATAGATTTTAGTTTTGTAAATCCTATGCTGCGTAAACAGTACTGTGAACATTTTGGTCGTCCGGCGAAAGAACCAGAAATGATGTTTAAACTATTGTTTCTGAAAAAACTGTATGATTTGTCTGATGAAATCCTGATCAGTAGTGCACAGACAGATATGGCATACAAATATTTTCTGGATTTAGAGCCAGAAGCAAAAATGATTGACCCCAGCCTTCTTACAAAATTCAGAAAAACTCGCATTACGGAAGATATATTAGAAGAAATGCTGAAAGAAACAATACAGCAGGCTTTGGATAAAGGACTAATAAAATCAGGAACTATTATTGTAGATTCCACCCATACGAATGCAGCTGTTCGTGCGAAATCCCCTACCAAAATTTTGCGGGATATGAGCAAACAGCTTCGAAAAGAAATTTACAAAAGTGCGTACGAATTATCGGAGAAATTTCCGGAAAAGCCATCCTTAGAAGCCGGATTAGACGAAGAGATTACTTATACAAAGAATCTGCTTCAGGCATTGAAGAAAGGAATAGCAGACTGTGGGAATCAGAAGATACAGGAAATTGCAAAAAAGATGAACGAGCTGCTTGAAAATGAACAAATCAGGGAAATCCGTTCAAAAGATGATAAGGATGCCCGATTTGGACACAAAACAGCAACCAGTACATTTTACGGATATAAAAACCATATAGCAATGACAGAAGAACGACTGATTGCCGGGATAAGCGTAACACACGGTGGAGCAGCAGACGGTCCAGAATTGTCAGGACTGATAGAAAAAGCACAGAAAAATGGGATAAAAGTGACGGAAGTTATAGGTGATATGGCATATGTCAGTGATGATAATCTGGAAACTTGTGGAGAAGAAATTGCGTTGATTGCCCGAACCAATACCGCAGTAGCGGCTGCAGCAAACGGAAGATTGGAAGAAGGTTTCTGTTTTAATAAAGATGCCGGGATGTTGCAATGTCCAGCCGGGGAACTTGCGACGCGCGTAGAGAAAAGGGCAGCCCAAAATGGGAATACATATTTAAGGTATGTGTTCAGTAAAGTCAAATGCCGAAAGTGTCCATTAAGAGAAAACTGTCATGTGGGAAAGTCAACATCAAAAGTGCGTAGCTACAGTATCACCCAAGTAAGTCAGAAGAATCAGGAAAGACTGGAATTTGAATCCAGTGAAATGTTTAGGGATCGGCTGAAAATCCGCCACCGAATAGAAGAAAAGAATGGAGAATTAAAAGAAGCCCACGGATTGCGAAGAGCAGATTCAAGAGGGCTGTTTGCCATGTCCCTTCAAATGTATTTTACGGCGTTCACAGTAAATATAAAAAGAATTGTGAAACTGAAAGAACATGCTATGGCATAAGTCATGGCGTTTTCCGGAACTTTTTAAAAACTAAAGCCTAAAAATGCCAAATATAAAAACTCCCACTCAAAAAATGGGAGTTTTTCAGTGCCCTTTGAGATCAAGGGATACATCTTGTTTATTATGGACGTCATAGCTCGCTCTATCCTCGGTTATCAGGTTTCCGATAACCGCAGTGTTGATCCCTGCATCCTTGCCATGCACATGGTCTTCTGTAAGCTGCAGCAGCTTCCAGAAAACTTCCGCTTTATCGCCGATGGATACAGCGCCTATCCGCTTGCAGCCCAGCAATTCTTCCACCAATTCGGCGAAAAGTTCCTCTTTGATATTTCCCAAAGTTCCATTTTTCGGAACACGAAAAACTCCACAATGGGAAACAGGCCCTTGGTTTAACAAAAACGGGATTGCCTCTGAATCATAAATTCAGGGCAATCCCACAAAATTCCGGCAGTTCTCAGAAAGCCTTAAAATCATAACGATATGGAACAGGTTTTTTCTCAGAATACAGCTCTTCATAAAGTTCTGTCCAAAGCTGTGCAATAGAATCTTCCCCTTCTCTTATATCGTCGATGATCAGGCCTCCGTTTTCTTCCAGAAGCTCATAAGCCTCCTTCTCTTTTCCCAGATGATGCAGAGAAGAAATATAATAGAATCTCAGTTTACCAATGCTTCTTTGTTCTTCCTGAAGTGCTTCGAACTCTCTGCACAGAGACTTGTATGCCTTACACAAGAACAGGAGCTTAAAGCTTTCCTTCAAATATCCGATTTCTTTTCTCTCCATTTCCAGACCTTTTTCCATCCACTGGGCAGCCTGCTCCTTCCGGTCTTGAACCAGAAGAATACTAGCCATTGCGTGGCAAGTCCATGGATTTTTCTCCATTTTCCAGGAGCTTAAAAGAACCTTCTTGGCTTCCTCGTATTTTTCTTCTGCAAAATATCCCAGACCTGCGTGATAATATGCGTACCAGTTTTCCTTATTTACAGACTCCAGGGTGTCTAGAAGAAATTTAAGATTTTCTTTTTCTATGAGAAAGTCATCTGGTATCTCACTTCCCTTGGGCTGATGGAGATTTCCTGTTTCAAAGAAATTTTTCCACAGCTTCAATGACTCTGAGGAAAGAACAAATTTCAGATGTGCAGACAGCTTTCCCCTTTCTGTCAGGGCTCCATATCCGCTTCCTTCCATAACGATTTCAGCCGGGCTTTTGGCCATAACAGCCGTTTTATGCAGCATCCTTTCCATTCTTTCCGGCATCTTTGCCTCCATCACTGCCTGCGTCACTTCTTTTTCTCTTTCACAAAGAGAGGTTTCTCTATTTTTTTCAGACAGCTGTACAACTCCATATTGCTCCATCCATTCCCATGCTGTATGAGGTGCCATAGGAATACATCCATACTGCGTTTTTCCAAGACCTGCCTGTATTTCTGTGTATCTTCCAGCCTGATCTGTCAAAAATTCCTGCCAGTGATCTGATGCCTGTCCGTTTCCCCAGGAAAACAGCTTTCGGCTTCTCAGTCTTTTCGTTGAAATCTGCAGAAGGCCATATCCCTCTGCATTTACATTCGCAATATATTTTGGCTTCTCTTCCGGGATATCAAAAAAATAATCAACAGATTTTTCTATTTTCCTGTAATCTGTAATATCAATTCCATTTACCACAGGAATATCCACCTTAAATACCGCACCATCCGCATAAGTAAAGGCTTTTTCCGCAGGTACAACAATACGGCCGTTTTCATACTCCGGCACAGCTATATTGCTCCACCAGTACATAGGAATCACTTCACTGCTCTCATTTACAATACGCATCCTGCAGTTCAAAAAGCGTCCTTCTTCTTCCAGCCAGAAGTCCATCTGATAAGGCACTTTCCGGATCCGTTCATACTCATACATACGAAGGACAGGTGTGTGGTCCTCCAGCTCTGTTTTTGCAGCGTAAAGAGGTGCTGTTGTATAGGGATTGTGTCCGATAATTCCTACATTCCACTCTACCCCTCCGCTGAACCATGCATTTCTGACTGCCAAATTGGAAAACTGCAGAACGTCATTTGTATAAAGGAGATTTTTTCCGGTAGTTTTATCCCACAGTTCCCACATTCTTCCGCCATACTCCGGGAGAAAAACTGCCTTTAAAAAGTCATTTTCCAAAACTGCTGTTTTTATCTCTTTTTCCTGTAATT
>DXFK01000027.1 GCA_019114495.1 Candidatus Blautia stercoravium | reverse complement strand
ACACATCCGGGTGTGCTTTCTCAATCTCATCAAAGAGCAGCACGCTGTAAGGATTCAGCCGCACTTTTTCGCTTAACTGTCCTCCTTCCTCATAACCTACATATCCCGGAGGAGAACCTATCAGCTTGGAAACACTGTGTTTCTCCATGTATTCGGACATGTCCACGCGAATCATAGCGTCTTCTCTGCCGAAAACCGCTTCCGCCAGTGCTTTAGAAAGCTCTGTCTTTCCCACACCCGTAGGTCCCAAAAGCAGAAAGGAACCAATAGGACGTTTTGGATCCTTTAAACCTACCCGGCCTCTTTTGACCGCTTTCGCCACGGCTTTCACTGCTTCCTCCTGACCGATCACTCTTTTATGCAGAATCGTTTCCAGCCTGGCCAGGCGTTTGGATTCCCCCTCTGTCAGCTTTTTCACCGGTATCTTGGTCCATTCTGCCACTACCTGTGCCACCTGATCTTCGGTAACAACCAGCTTCTTCCGCTTACACTGCTTTTCAAAACGCTCTCTTCCCTTTTCCAGCTGTTCTTCGGTTTCCTTCTGCTCCTGCTGCAGCTGCTTTGCCAGCACAAAATCCTGCCGCTTCACCGCTTCCTCTTTTTTCTGATACAGACTTTTGAGATGTTTCTCCATCTCCGCCAGACCGTCCGGGGTTTTATATCCGTCCAACTGCACTTTTGAGCAGGCCTCATCCAGTAAATCCAGGGCTTTATCCGGCAGAAAACGATCATTAATATAGCGAATTCCCATAGCCACGGCTGCCTTTACCGCACTTTCTTCAATGGCAACACCGTGATGTTTTTCATAATAAGGTACCAGGCCTCTCAAAATTTCCTCTGCCTCTTCTTTTGCGGGTTCCTCCACCATGACAGGCTGGAAACGCCTCTCCAATGCCGCATCCTTTTCAATATGTTTGCGGTATTCTTCAATGGTTGTGGCGCCAATAAGCTGGATTTCGCCTCTGGAAAGAGCCGGCTTCAAAATATTGGAGGCGTCCAGAGCGCCCTCCGCACCGCCTGCACCAATTAACGTGTGCAGTTCATCCAGAAACAGCAGGATTCGTTTGTCACCGGAAACCTCTGCAATCACTCGCTTAATGCGTTCTTCAAATTCTCCCCGATACTTGGAGCCTGCTACCATAGCAGACAGATCCAATATGACAATCCGCTTATCTGCCATGCTTTCCGGTACCAGACCTCTGACTATCTGCTGGGCAAGCCCTTCGGTAATAGCTGTCTTTCCCACACCCGGCTCTCCAATCAGACAGGGATTGTTTTTCATCCTTCTGCTGAGAATCTGAATCATGCGGTTAATTTCCTTTTCTCTTCCTACAACAGGGTCTAACAGTCCTCTTGCTGCCATTTCTGTCAAATCCCGGCCATACTGTGCCAGCATAGGCGTGGCCGATTTCTGACCGCCTCTTACAGAGCCTCCAAAGGACTCTTCCTTTGTCAGGACGCCTTCTTTTCCCATAGTTTTCATCACTTCTGCATAAAGGCTCTGAATATGAATGCCCATGGTGTGCAGAAGCCTAGCAGCCACACAGTCGTATTCCTTTAGCATGGCAATCAGAAGATGTTCTGTGCCTACTTCCCGGCTCTCCAGTATTTCTGCCTCTTCCTCAGCCAGCGCAAGCACCTGTCTTGCTCTGGGGGTATAGCCCTGGGGTTCTTCCAGAAGCACACCAGAGGACGGAGCTACCAGCTTTTCCGTCAGCTCCTGCAGCTTTTCTTCTGTCACCCCGGCCTCTCTTAAAAGAATTCCTGCCGTAGTATTCTCTCCCGCCAGAAGCCCCGCCAGAATGTGCTCTGTCCCGATATAATTATGACTGCAGGCCTTTGCCGTCTGTTCAGCAATTTCTAAGGCCTTCAGTGCCCATTTTGAATATTGATTTCTCATGCAAATCTCCCATTCTGTTTATACTTTATACTCTTCAAAAATTTCATCGATTAAGGCATGAACCTCTTCCCGCGTAATATTTTTACAACAGCCCTTTGCCAGCACTACCAGAAGATTTTCTTTCATTTCCTCCAAAGCCCGGATTTTGTTCTCATCAATGGCAATCACTGCGCCCTTGCGGCGGTCTATGGTGACAAAGCCCTCCTGCCGCAAAACGGAATACGCCTTATTTACCGTATGCATATTAATTCCTACGGTATCGGCAAGCTGCCGCACGGAAGGCAGTGTTTCTCCGATTTTTAACTGGTCTGTCGCAATTCCCATAATAATCTGATTACAAAGCTGTACATAAATTGCTTCATCACTGTTAAAATCTATTTCTATCAGCATATTCTCACCTGCTTTCTTTTGTTATATCCAATATAGCATAGATAGCACTTTTGGTCAAATCCAAATTCTCTCTTTCGAGATTCTCTGATTATAGCACAGAGCTTTTTCTGGTGCAAGAAATGGAAAATCCGGAAGGTAGGCTTCCCTGTTCCTTCCGGATTTTGATATCTTTATGCTTCGTCAATGGCCTTGCCAATATCGTTTCTCTTATACTTATTTGCAAACTGAATCCAATCCGTTGCTTTATACGCATTGGCTCTTGCCTCTTTCAAATCCGCTCCCTTGGCAGTTACTCCCAGCACACGGCCGCCGTTTGTAACGATTCTGCCGTCCTTTAAAGCGGTTCCCGCATGGAACACATAATAACCGTCTTTGTCTTTGAAGTTTTCCAGGCCTTCAATGGGGAATCCTTTTTCATAGGATACCGGATAGCCGTCAGAAGCCAATACCACGCATACGGCTGCGTTATCTTCAAACTGCAGATCCACTTCGTCCAGTTTTCCGTCTACGCAGGCTTCAAACACTTCCACAATGTCGTTTTTCAGTCGCGGAATGACAACCTGCGCCTCCGGGTCACCGAAACGGGCATTGTACTCCAGTACTTTCGGGCCTTTTTCTGTAAGCATTAAGCCAAAGAAGATAATGCCCTTAAATTCTCTTCCTTCTGCCGCCATAGCGTCTACGGTCGCCTGATAAATATATTTTTCACAGAAATCATCCACTTCCTCTGTATAGAAAGGACTTGGGGAGAAAGTACCCATACCTCCGGTATTTAAGCCCTCATCTCCGTCCTTTGCACGTTTGTGGTCCTGGGCGGAAGTCATGGTTTTGATAGTTTTTCCGTCCACAAAGGAGAGTACGGAAACCTCACGGCCTGTCATAAACTCCTCTACCACCAGTGTATTTCCAGCAGAACCGAATTTCTTGTCCAGCATAATTTCTTTTACGCCTTCTTCTGCCTCTGCTAAAGTATTGCATATTAAAACGCCTTTTCCCAGAGCCAGACCGTCTGCCTTTAACACGATAGGAAAATCTGCCTTTTCCCGGAGATAAGCCAGCGCCTCGTCCGCATGCTGGAAATTCTCATAAGCTGCGGTAGGAATATTATATTTTTTCATTAAATCTTTTGAAAAGGCTTTTGAACCTTCCAGAATCGCCGCATTCTTTCTCGGTCCGAACACACGCAATCCTTCTTTTTCAAAGACGTCTACCACACCGCCTACTAATGGGTCATCCATACCTACAACAGTTAAATCAATCTCATTTTCTTTTGCAAAAGCTGCCAGCTTATCAAATTCCATTGCTCCGATATTGACACATTCTGCTACTTCTGCAATTCCCGCATTTCCCGGCGCACAATAAATTTTGTCTACCTTCGGGCTTTTTGCCACCTTCCATGCAATGGCGTGTTCTCTTCCGCCGCTTCCGATAATCAATACTTTCACGCGTTCCATACCCCTTTCTCGCTTTGATCCTTTTTATGCTTCACGGATTTTTACAACTCCGTCTGTAATTTCTATCTTCTGGTTGGCAATCAGATCGATCGCCTGCGGCATAATCTGCCATTCCGCCTCTTCCATCACTCTCTTCTGCAGGGTTTCCGGTGTATCGTCCTGATGTACTTCTACTGCCTTCTGCAGAATAATAGGGCCGGTATCCGTTCCCTCATCTACAAAGTGCACGGTAGCGCCAGTCACCCTTGCCCCCCTTTGCAGCACACCCTCATGTACCTTTAAGCCATAGTACCCTGTTCCACAAAAAGCGGGAATCAGAGATGGGTGAATATTGATAATTCTATTTGGATAGGCTTTTACCATAATTTCCGGAATTACCACCAGAAAGCCTGCCAGTACAACCAAATCTACATCATAAGACTGAATAGTCTCAAGAAGTGCCTGATTGAAAAGTTCTCTGGATTCGTAACTTCTAGGTGATACACACTGCGCCGGAATCCCGTGTTTTTTGGCTCTCTCCAGAGCGTAAGCGTTTGCATTGTTACTGATAACCACAGACACCTGTGTATTGGTAATCTTTCCGCTGTCTATGGCGTCTAAAATTGCCTGAAGATTGGTTCCGCCGCCGGATACCAAAACCGCTATTTTCATCATTTTTATCAGCCTCTCTCTTCGACAGGAAAAGGGCTGCACTGCGGCAACCCTGGCTTTCCCTTATACTTATACTAATTTTACGCCCTTTTCACCGGCTTCGATTTTACCTACCACATAAGGAGTATCTCCTGATGCTTTGATGGCTTCCATGGTTTTATCCACGTCTTTGGCATCTACAGCCACAATCATGCCAAGACCCATGTTAAAGGTGTTGTACATCATAGTTTCTTCGATTTCGCCCACTTTCGCCATTAATGTAAAGATAGGAGGAATCGGATAGCTGTCTTTTTCAATCACTGCGCACACACCGTCTTTTAACATTCTCGGCACGTTTTCATAGAACCCTCCGCCTGTGATATGGCTGCAGGCTTTTACAGCAACACCTGCTTCTTTTACGTTTTTTAAAGCCTTTACATAGATCCTGGTAGGAGCCAGAAGGGCTTCACCCAGTGTTTTGCCCAACTCATCATAGTAAGTATCCAAAGACTCCTTTGTCATCTCGAACACTTTACGAACCAGAGAAAAGCCATTGCTGTGTACCCCGGAAGAAGCCATACCGATAAGCACGTCTCCATCCTTTAAGTTTTCACCGTTGATTAAGTCTCTGCGCTCTACCACACCTACTGCAAAGCCGGCCAAGTCATATTCTTCCTCCGGCATAAGCCCTGGATGTTCTGCGGTTTCGCCTCCGATTAAAGCCGCCTCAGACTGCAGACAGCCTTCTGCCACACCTTTTACGATTTCCGCGATTTTTTCCGGATAGTTTTTGCCGCATGCAATGTAATCCAGGAAAAACAGGGGTTCGCCGCCTGCACAGGCAATGTCGTTGACACACATAGCCACTGCGTCAATGCCGATAGTGTCATGCTTATCCATAAGATAAGCTAATTTTACTTTTGTACCGCAGCCGTCTGTACCGGACAGAAGCACCGGGTCATCCATTTCTTTAATTTTTTTCAGGGAAAAAGCACCGGAAAATCCGCCTAAACCGCCAAGGACTTCCTCTCGCATGGTCTTCTTTACATGTTCTTTCATTAATTCTACCGACTTATAACCAGCTTCAATATCTACGCCAGCTTTCTTGTAATCCATTTTTATCCTCCTCGCTGCTTTTCCGTGCTTATTTGTAGTTTTTATATCCTACTTCCTGCAGTTTTGCATCTTTTGCTAAAACCTGGTCTTTTAACTCTTCTTTGTAATCTTTTAATTTCTGAAGCAGTTCTGCGTCAGAAGTAGCTAAAATCTTGGCTGCCAGAATTGCCGCATTGGCTCCTCCGTTAATTGCTACCGTCGCAACCGGAATTCCGGAAGGCATCTGTACAATGGAATACAGAGAATCTCTTCCGCCCAGTGAGGTGGTATGCATCGGAATACCGATAACCGGCATTGGGAAAATTGCAGCGCACATACCCGGGAGGTGTGCGGCCATACCTGCTCCTGCGATGATAACTTTAAATCCTTTTTCTTCTGCGGATTTGGCATATTCAAAGAATACATCAGGTTCCCTGTGTGCAGAGATGATAGACATCTCATACTCAATCCCGAATTTTTCCAGCATGTCTGCCGCTTTGCTCATAACAGGCATATCAGAGTCACTGCCCATAACAATTCCAACTTTTGCCATGATTATTCTCCTTTATCTCTATGATTTAAAATTTCTCCATACAGCACAATTTTACATATTGTGACAGGTCTTGTCAAGCAGGAAACGGCTCATTTAATGCTTCTGTTCCGGGAAGTACGAACCTGCCGTCCTCAATAATGGAAACCCAGTCCCCATGCAGGGTCTGCACTCTTATGCTGTCCAGTTCATCATAAGGTATAGTAATATCTGTATGGCAGCCCAAATAAGCTTTGCTTATATCCTTTTTTCGCAGAAGAGACACCTCGTTATCCCTGGCAATAATCTCTTTTCCGTCCGGATTGTAGACTGCTGTATCCTCACTCCAACTGTAGCAGGTATCCCCTACAGCAAAATGCGGCCCCATCTTTTCTGCAATAAGAATCGGAAGCAGATGGCCTATCTGATATTTCTGAGCCATGACATAAGCCGTAGTGTTGGTTCCTATGGCAAACTCACCCAGAGGCAGGGTATCGTGGTGATATAACAGATTTTCCTTGATAAAATTCTGATTTTCCTCTTCAGACGCAAAATTGCTGCAGCTGTAACCAGAAATTCTGCCGTCCAAAAATTCCACCTTCAGATTTTTGTACTCCAGTCCGTTTAAAAACACTCTGGAAACTGCCAGAGTTCCGTTTGTGTCTTTCAATACCGGAGAAGTAAAGACTTCTCCCACCGGAATGTTGACGTCTGCCACACAGTTTTCAAAATTGGTC
>DXFK01000002.1 GCA_019114495.1 Candidatus Blautia stercoravium | reverse complement strand
GACATTTGGCCTTGGTTGCACTTTTAAAACTTCCGCCTTTAAACTCATGAACATGATTGGGGTCCTTTGTCCTGGTTCCCTCTGGAAATATCAGGTAATTCCTTCCTGATTCAACTTCCTTTGCCACCTGCTGAATCACCTTCATAGACTGTCTCACATCTTCCCGGTCAATGGCATAAGCCTTCATACAAGCAAACACCTGCTTTAAGAACGGAACATTCTGTACCTCTTTTTTCATAACCACAGAAAAGGGTCTTGGGCAGGCCTGCATAATGGCAAGCACATCAAACAGGCCCTGATGGTTGGGGAAGAACATAAATCCGTCTTCTTTAGGAATATTTTCCTGCCCGTAAACATCAATGACAATGCGGCCTCCCTTAATAGCGCGCCGGTCAATAAAACGGAGCATTTTATAACGTTCTTCCTCTGTATACTTTTCTACATGTTTTGCATAGTAACACAACTTAAACCACATATAAGGCACCAGCAAAATGTTGTATGCCACCATGAGTAATATTCGCTTCACTGTCTTTCTCCCCTATCTGGACAATTCTTTAAACTTATTCTGCAGGCTGTTCTCGTACTTAGGATTTTTTCTGATAAATGCCTCATATTCCTTTTCGTATTCCTTATATTCCTCGGTTTTTACGAATTTCGTGTATTCCTCTCTAGATGCCTGACTCATTTCGTCTGTCACATCCTTTGCCAGGACTACATAATACTTCTTGTCCTTCTCCTTCACAAAATAAAAGGATAAAGCAGGTACTTTCTGAATCTCTTTCTTTATGTTGACCTCATAATTGTACCAGACATAAACCAACTCTTTTTTATCAACTGTCCCCAGAACATTTGCTTTTTCAAACTTTACCTTTTTAGCCTCGTGGGCTTTAAAATACTTTAAATTGTAGTCTATCTCTTTTTGCACCCCTTCGTCTGCTTTTTTATCAGAATCAAGACCAAAGCACTTCTTTACTGCGTCTTCCTCCTGATTCTGATAAGCGCTGATAAGAGATTTCACTACAGCCTCCGGAGACTTATGGCTCACTTTTGTACTGCAGCCTGTCAGCAGAACTGCGGTACATAATACTGCACACAATATCAACCCTCTTATTTTTATCATCTGTATACTCTCCTAACTTCTCCATTGTCTGAAACTGCCTATTCCTGCGCCTGTGTCTCCCCTTCTGTTTCCTCTGCAGGTGTTTCCTCTTCTTTTTCTCTGACCTTTGCAATACTTGCAACCGTAATATCATCTTTCAAATCCATCAGTTTCACACCGGAGGTAATTCTTCCCAGAATAGAAATACTGTCACATTCCAGACGAATGATAATTCCCTCTGTAGTAATCATCATAATTTCATTGCCGCTGTTCACAGCTTTTACTCCAATGACATTTCCGGTCTTCTCCGTAATCTTATAGCACTTCACACCTTTACCGCCCCGGTTCTGTCTGGTAAATTCCCCTATGGATGTTCTCTTTCCAAGTCCCTTTTCCGATACAATCAGCAGATAGTCTCCCTGACAGGTAAGCTGCATACCGATAACCTCATCATCCTCTATCAGATTAATACCTCTTACACCCATGGAAACTCTTCCCGTGCTTCTGACATCATTTTCATTAAAGCAGATACACTGGCCGAACTTGGTTACCAGGATAATATCCTTTTTGTTGTCTGTAAACTTCACTTCAATCAA
This sequence comes from Candidatus Blautia stercoravium, assembly GCA_019114495.1. Taxonomy (GTDB): domain Bacteria; phylum Bacillota; class Clostridia; order Lachnospirales; family Lachnospiraceae; genus Blautia; species Blautia stercoravium. The sequence goes on along the minus strand of DXFK01000002.1, from coordinate 6,103 downwards.
TTCATCATCTTCCCGAAGAGAAATAGCCGCCAGTCCTGTTTTTCTCACGTTGGTGTAATCTTCAATCGAAGTCTTCTTCACCAGACCGTTTCGAGTCGCCATAAAGAGATAGCTTCCGGCCTTAAATTCCCGAATAGGAATAACTGCGGTAATCTTTTCATCCGGCTGTAGCTGAAGCAGGTTGATAATCGCCGTTCCCCTTGCTGTACGGCTGGCTTCAGGAATCTCATAAGCCTTGATACGGTACACTCTTCCCGCATTTGTAAAGAACATGAGAAAGTGATGAGTTGTAGTCATCAGCAGTTCTTCAATGTAATCATCATCAATGGTGGACATTCCCTTAATTCCCTTGCCACCTCTGTTCTGGCTGCGGAAATTGTCTACAGTCATTCTCTTAATATAGCCCAGTTTTGTCATGGCAATGACTGTATTTTCTCTTGGAATTAAATCCTCCATGGAAATATCGAATTCATCATATCCGATAGAAGTTCTTCTGTCATCTCCATATTTTTCTGCAATGGTCAGAATCTCTTCCCGGATAACTCTCAGCAGCAGGTTTCTGTCTGCCAGAATTGCCTTTAATTCCTTGATTTTCATCTGCAGTTCATTAAATTCCTTTTCCAGACGCTCACGCTCCATGCCGGTCAGCTGATACAGACGCATGTTGACGATTTCCTGTGCCTGTACATCGGAAAATTCAAAGGTTTCCATCAGGGTTTCCTTTGCTTCCACTCTTGTCTTGGATGCACGGATGATGCGTATAACCTCGTCAATCACATCGAGCGCTTTTAAAAGACCGGATACAATGTGGGCTCTGGCCTCTGCTTTATTCAAATCATATTGAGTTCTTCTGGTAACAACTTCTTCCTGATGTGCCAGGTAATATTTCAGCATTTCCAGAAGACTCATAACCTTTGGCGTATTGCCTACCAGAGCCAACATAATTACGCCAAAAGTATCCTGCATCTGTGTATGCTTGTAAAGCTGATTCAGTATGACATTAGCATTGGCATCTCTTCTTAAGGTAATACAGATACGCATACCTTCTCTGTTGGAATGGTCGTTAATGTCTGTAATACCGTCAACTTTTTTATCTCTTACCAAATCAGCGATTTTTTCAATAAGTCTGGCTTTGTTTACCATGTATGGCAGTTCTGTAACAATAATCTGGCTCTTGCCGTTTGGCATAGTCTCAATATCCGTTACAGCCCGGACTCTTATTTTTCCTCTTCCTGTCCGATAAGCTTCTTCTATGCCTCTTGTTCCCAGAATGGTTGCACCGGTAGGAAAATCCGGTCCCTTCACAATCGACAGAATCTCCTCTATCTCGGTCTCTCTGCCTTCTTCAATCTGGTTGTCAATGATTTTCACCACGGCCCGAATCACTTCCCGCAGGTTATGAGGGGGAATATTCGCTGCCATACCGACTGCAATACCAGAAGTTCCGTTTACCAGAAGGTTTGGATATCTGGAAGGCAGAACCGTAGGTTCTTTCTCTGTTCCATCAAAGTTCGGCACAAAGTCAATGGTGTTCTTGTTAATGTCTGCCAGCATTTCCATGGAAATTTTGCTCAGACGGGCCTCGGTATAACGCATAGCCGCCGCACCGTCTCCGTCCACGGAACCGAAGTTTCCATGACCGTCTACCAGAGGATAACGGGTAGACCAGTCCTGTGCCATATTTACCAGTGCGCCGTAGATAGAGCTGTCACCATGAGGATGATATTTACCCATGGTATCGCCGACAATACGGGCACATTTTCTGTGTGGTTTATCCGGTCCGTTGTTCAATTCTATCATGGAATAGAGAATTCTTCTCTGCACCGGCTTCAAACCGTCTCGAACGTCAGGAAGGGCGCGGGAGGCAATAACGCTCATGGCATACTCAATGTAGGATTCCTCCATTTTCTTCTGTAAATCTACTTCCTGAACCTTGTCAAAAATATTTTCTTCCATTTAGCATCTCCTTATTGTTCCGGGTTATCAGATATCAAGATTCTTGGCATATTTCGCATTTTCTTCAATAAATTCACGTCTTGGCTCTACCTTGTCTCCCATCAGGGTGGTAAAGGTCAAATCCAGCTCAGAGGTGGAATCTTCATCCATGACAACACGCATGAGAATACGTCTTTCCGGGTCCATTGTAGTTTCCCAGAGCTGGTCTGCATCCATCTCTCCAAGTCCTTTGTATCGCTGAATACTGCAGCCCTCCAGACCGATTTCAGCCAGAATATCTGCCTGCTCCTTGTCAGTATAGGCATAGTAAGTCTTACGATTCTTCTCCAGCTTAAAAAGAGGCGGTTTCGCCAGGTACACATAGCCCTGCTTAATCAGTTCCGGCATAAAGCGGTACAGGAATGTCAGCAGCAGTGTGGCGATATGCGCGCCGTCCACATCGGCATCGGTCATAATGATAATCTTGTGGTAACGAAGCTTGGAAATATCGAAATCCTCATGAATACCCGTTCCAAAAGCTGTAATCATTGCCTTAATCTCCGCATTGGCATAAATCTTGTCCAGGCGAGCTTTTTCCACATTCAGAATCTTACCTCTAAGGGGCAGAATGGCCTGTGTAGCGCGGCTTCTGGCTGTCTTTGCAGAACCGCCCGCGGAATCCCCCTCTACAATATAGATTTCACATTTGCTTGGGTCCTTGTCCACGCAGTCTGCCAGTTTTCCGGGCAGAGACATACCTTCAAGAGCTGATTTTCTTCTGGTCAGTTCTCTTGCCTTTCTGGCCGCGTCTCTGGCTCTCTGGGATAAAATAGATTTCTCCACAATGATTTTTGCCACAGACGGATTCTGCTCCAAATAAATTTCCAACTGGCTGCTCACCACGCTGTCCACTGCACCTCTGGCTTCACTGTTTCCCAGCTTCTGCTTGGTCTGTCCTTCGAACTGCGGGTCTTCAATTTTCACGCTGATAATAGCGGTAAGCCCCTCACGGATATCCTCTCCGGTCAGGTTCTGCTCACTTTCTTTTAACAGCTTATTCTTTCTTGCATAATCATTAAAGGTCTTTGTAATCGCATTACGGAATCCCATAATATGCGTTCCGCCTTCCGGCGTGGTAATGTTGTTAACAAAGCCGTAAGTATTTTCCGTATAGGCATCGTTGTGCTGCATAGCCACTTCTACCATGACGCCATCCTTGCTTCCTTCAAAATACAGAATATCCTCATACAAAGGGGTTGCACTTCGGTTCAGGTACTGTACAAACTCTTTAATACCGCCCTCATAGTGAAAGACCGCCTGGATTTCTTCTTCCTCCCGCTTATCTCTGGCAATGATTTTCAATCCCTTTGTCAGAAACGCAAGTTCACGGAAACGGTGTTTCAAAATATTAAAATCAAATACAGTTTCCTCAAAAATTTCCGGGTCCGGATGGAAGGTAACCATAGTTCCTGTTTTCTCCTTCTCACACTCTCCTACCACCTTCAGGCTGTACATGGTTTTCCCACGTTCATACCGCTGTCTGTAAATTTTACCCTCGTTATAGATTGTAACTTCAAGCCAGGTAGACAGCGCGTTTACAACAGACGCACCTACCCCGTGAAGACCGCCGGATACCTTGTATCCCCCGCCGCCGAATTTTCCTCCTGCATGAAGAATGGTGAATACAACTTCAACAGCCGGAATTCCTGCTTTATGGTTGATTCCTACCGGAATCCCCCTGCCGTTATCAATAACTGTAATGGAGTTATCTTCATTGACAGACACATCAATGGTATCACAATACCCTGCTAAAGCCTCGTCTACTGCATTATCTACAATTTCATAAACCAGATGGTGAAGTCCTCTTGAAGATGTGCTGCCGATATACATACCTGGTCTTTTTCTTACAGCTTCCAGACCTTCCAGAATCTGGATCTGGTCCGCGCCGTATTCTGTCTTAATTTCTGTACTCATGCATTTCCTCCTGTTTTCCGGTATTCACCGGTGATTTGGCGGTTTACGGACAATAAACATTCCCCTCAACCACTTTAAATATCTTATTTATGTGAAATCTTCTGTCAATAAAATCATCCAGTCCCGTACAGGTTATCATAGTTTGCACTTGGCTGATACTGTTCAGAAGATAGTTCTGCCTGTTAGAATCCAACTCGGACAATACATCATCCAAAAGCAGAATTGGCATATCCTTGATTTTTCTTTTCACCATATAGATTTCAGAAAGCTTCAGAGAAAGCGCGGCTGTCCGCTGCTGCCCCTGAGAACCGTATTTGCGGATATCCATACCGTTTATCTTTACGCACAGGTCGTCTCTGTGGGGACCTGTAGAAGTCATCTTGAAACGGCAGTCTCTTTCCCGGTTTCCGGAAAGCTCTGAAAGAAAATGTTGACTGTCTGTATTTGGCTCATAAATCAGCTCAATTTTTTCCTTTCCGCCGGTAATATTGCTATGTATTTCCTCAATAATGCCGTTCATCTCATCTAAAAAGGCTTTCCGCTCCTCAATCACTGCGCTGCCATACCTAGCCATCTGCTCATCCCAGACCTCCAAGGTTGACATAAGAGATGGTTGAAAAGAAATATCCTTTAACAGCTTATTTCTCTGATTCAAAATCCGATTGTAGCTGGAAAGGTTGGACAGATACAGTTTATTAAGTTGACATAATTCCAAATCCATGAATCTCCGGCGTTCACCGGGACCGTTTTTAATAATATTTAAGTCCTCGGGTGAGAAAAACACAAGATTCAGAATGCCAAAAAGCTCCCCGGCCTTTTTAATGGGGATCCCGTCAATGGCAATTCCCTTGGCCTTTGTCTTTTTCAGATGCATGTCAATTCTCCGGGAAATCCCGTTTTTGTTTACATACATGCGGATATGGGCTTCATCCGAATCAAACTTTATCATCTCTCTGTCCTTGCTGCCTCTGTGGGATTTGGTGGTTCCGCACAGATAGACAGCTTCCAGAATATTCGTCTTTCCCTGAGCATTGTCCCCATAGAAAATATTGGTTCCTTTATCAAAATTCAGTGACAGCGTTTCATAATTTCTGTAATTCTTCAGCTCTATTGATTCGATATACATAGGTCACCCTTACTGCTTCCAACTATTTTATAATTTTTACTTCCTGACCCTGGTAAGAAAGCACGTCTCCGTCATAAAGTTTGCGTCCTCTTCTGGTATCTACTTCGCCATTTACCAGAACTTCTCCGTCCTGAATGACATATTTTGCTTCAACCCCGTCCTGCACCAGGTTTGCAGCTTTCAAAGCCTGACCTAATTTAATAAATTCATCGCGTAATTTAATTGTTTCCATGTGTACTCCTTTTATCTGCTCGCGGCATTGAAGTTAACGGGAAGAATCAGGTAAATATACTGCTGATTATCGTCCCGGATAAAGCACGGAGCCTTGGCATTCATCAGATAAATGCTGACTTCCTCATCATCAATGACCTTCAGTGCGTCAATCAAAAACTTAGGGTTAAAGCCAATCATAATGTCTTTTCCCTCTTTTTCAATATCAATGTCTTCTTTCATGGAGCCAACCTGAGAATCAATCTGCAGTTCCATCTGACCATCCTGAATATTAATGATAATCGGTTTTTTATCCCCTTCTTTTACAAACAGAGTAGCACGGTCAATACAATCTAAAAATTCTTTTTTGTTGATTTTTACTCTTGTTTCATAATCACTGGAAAGCATCTGGTCTACCTTGAAATATTCTCCTTCAATCAGGCGGGATACTACCTTTGTATCATCAAATTCAAAGAGAATGTGGTTTGCAGACAGATAAATATCTACCATATCTTCCAATTCCCCGGATAAAATCTTACTGATTTCGTTCAGTGTCTTGCCCGGAACTACCACCTTACGGTTTTCACATTCTTCCTGCAAGCCTATTTTCCGGATAGAAATACGGTGTCCATCCAGGGAAATTACGCGCAGCATATTGTTTTCAATCTGGAAAAGCTCTCCAGTCATCAGCTTATTATTCTCATTTACTGCAATAGAAAAAATAGTCTGACGGATAATTTCTTTTAAAGTGAACTGTGAAACCCGTATACAGTCATTCTTTTCAATTAAAGGTAAATAAGAAAAGTCCTCTCCTGATTTTCCGGGAATATTGAATTTTGCTTTTTCACAGGTAATGGT
>DXFK01000026.1 GCA_019114495.1 Candidatus Blautia stercoravium | reverse complement strand
TATTGAAGAAGAATTCCGCAGCATTATCGGAAACAGAATTGAGAAAATCACAGAGGTAGAGTATGTGTACCAGGATATCAACGATTTGCCGGAAGGCTATACCTGCCCTGCGGACCGTACCAAACCATGGGGAACCGGACACGCAGTACTGGCAGCCAAAAAGGTAATTACTGAGCCATTTATTGTTATTAATGCAGATGATTATTATGGAAAAGAAGCGTTTGTGAAAATTCACGACTATCTGGTAGAAGAAAAACCTGCAGCGGAGAAGATGGATATCTGTATGGCAGGCTTTATTCTGGAAAATACCTTAAGTGACAACGGCGGTGTGACAAGAGGGGTCTGTGCTTTAGATGAAAACAAAAAACTGGTAGGCATTACAGAAACCTACAATATCCAGAAAACACCGGAAGGTCCTGCTGCTGTAGACGAGGAGACTGGAGCAAAGACACCGCTGGGTTCACAGACACTGGTTTCGATGAATATGTGGGGACTGACACCGGAATTTTTAGAAGTTCTGGAAAAAGGTTTTGTGAACTTTTTAGCAGGAGTGAAACCAGGCGAAATCAAGAAAGAATATTTGCTTCCGGCAGTGGTGGACCAGTTGATTCAGGAAAACAAAGCAGAAGTAGCGGTTCTGAAGACACATGATACCTGGTTTGGCGTAACTTATCAGGAAGATAAAGAAAAAGTCATGGAGTCCTTTAAAGAATTGGTGAAAAAGGGCGTATATAAAGAACAACTCTTTTCATAATCGAAATTTTGTGTTATCTTATTAAAGAACAAAAAGATAAAAAATTTGAATGATTGTGTAAAAAGGAGCAGGTTATGGGTAAATATTTTGGAACGGACGGCTTTCGCGGTGAGGCAAATGTCAATTTGACAGTGGAACATGCTTTTAAAGTAGGAAGATTTCTGGGATGGTATTTCGGCAGAGAACATAAGGCACAGATTGTAATCGGAAAAGATACCAGAAGAAGCAGCTATATGTTTGAATACTCTCTGGTGGCTGGACTAACGGCATCAGGGGCGGATGTATACCTTCTTCATGTAACCACAACCCCCAGCGTGTCTTATGTGGTGCGTACGGAGAATTTTGACTGCGGTATTATGATTTCGGCTAGCCACAATCCTTTCTATGATAATGGCATTAAGATTATCAGCGGGAACGGACAGAAGATGGACGCCTCTGTGGAAGCCCAGATTGAGGCCTACATTGATGGAGAAATGGAAGAACTGCCTCTGGCGAAAAGGGAGAACATCGGACGCACCGTAGACTTTTCAGCAGGAAGAAACCGTTATATCGGCTATCTGATTTCCATTCCAACCAGAGCATTTAAAAATATGCGTATTGGTCTGGACTGCTCAAACGGAAGCGCTTCTGCCATTGCCAAAAGTGTGTTTGACGCGCTGGGCGCCAAAACCTATGTGATTCATAACAATCCCGACGGAACCAATATTAATACAAACTGTGGTTCCACACACATCAATGAACTGAAAAAATTCGTAATAGAAAAAGGTCTGGACGTGGGATTTGCCTATGACGGAGATGCAGACCGCTGTATCGCAGTGGACGATAAAGGAGAAGAAGTCAACGGAGATTTGATTCTCTATGTCTGCGGCAAGTATATGAAGGAATGTGGACAGTTAAACAATAATACCATTGTGACAACGGTTATGTCCAATCTGGGGCTGTATAAGGCCTGCGACAGAGAAGGTATCTGCTATGAGAAAACTGCGGTAGGCGACAAGTATGTGTGCGAAAATATGATGACAAACGGACATTCCATTGGTGGAGAACAGTCTGGGCACATTATCTTTTCCAAACATGCCACAACGGGAGACGGAATCCTGACTTCTCTGAAACTTATGGAAGTCATTATTGAGAAAAAAGTTCCATTGAGCACACTGACAAAAGAGGTTACCATTTATCCTCAGGTGCTGAAAAATGTAAGAGTTTATGATAAGAAAACGGCAAGAGAAAATCAGAAGGTTATAGAAGCTGTGTCTGAGGTGGAGAAAGCCCTTGGAGATGACGGCAGAATTCTGGTACGGGAAAGCGGTACAGAGCCATTGATTCGCGTTATGGTGGAAGCAGCTACCGACGCAGTCTGTGAAGAATACGCAGATAAGGTTGTGGAGGCTATGCGGTCTGAAAATCTCATTGCCCAATAAGGAAACGGGGTTAAACAGGTGAAAAAGAAAATTGTTTTGGTAGTAGCTGTGCTGTGTCTGCTGGCCGGATGTAAAGGCAGTGAACCGACGGAATATGAGACTGGGCTGGAAAATCTGAAAAAACAGGAGTATACCCAGGCTATCGAAAATTTTCAAAATGCCATTTCTGAAGGCGACCATGGGGTGCAGTCCTGGAGAGGAATCGGCATTGCCTGGACCGAGCAGGGTATTTTTGACAAGGCGCAGGAAGCTTTTACGACTGCTTTGGGATTGACGGAACGTTCGGAAAAAGCCTTAAAGACAGATTTATATTTTTACCTGGCAGATTCATTGTATCATCAGGGCGAATATCAGAAATGTGTGGAAACCTGTGAGGAACTTTTAAAACTACAGAAGAAAAAAGACGCTTACTTTTTAAGAGGAAGCGCTTATCTGCACATGGATGAATATAAGAAGGCGCACAGTGATTTTTCCAGAGTAGTGTCGGGTTCGGATGACTATGAGGACTATCTGGATGTTTATAAGGTTTACAAATCCTGCGACCTGAATGCAGATGGCAGCGCTTATCTGGAAAGCGCCCTGGAAATCAAGGCGAAATCGGCGGAGGATTATTATAATGAAGGCAGAGTATATTATTATCTGGAAGAATATGAGAAAGCCGAGAAAGTGCTGAAAAAAGCGTGGAAGGAAGAATATGCACCTGCATTG
>DXFK01000025.1 GCA_019114495.1 Candidatus Blautia stercoravium | reverse complement strand
AAAATTCAAAAGGGATGCAAGAATTACCGTTCGGATTCCCCAGCCGCCTTTCACCATATCATACAGCAAATACGCGATATCCAGCACAGCCAGCCATTTCATTTTCATGGGAATAATCATCATAAACAGTACCTGCATATCCGGGTAATTGGCCGCAAAAGCCAGGAAAATGGACAGGTTAATGTAATATGTGGAAAATGCCGTACTGTACGCCATAGACAAAAGCGGATTTCCTCCCGTCATAAAATACAGAAGAAACGCACCGATAACTGTAAAGAGCACACCGCCCAGAATATAAACATTGTAACGGTAAGCGCCCCATGTCCTCTCCAGAGTTTCCCCCAGAGAATAATAAAACAGCAGCATAATCAGCACAAAAACAATGTTGCTGGTTGGGGGCGGAATCAACAGCCAGGATATAATTCTCCATATCTGCCCGTGCAGAATATGATAAGGGCTTAAAGCCAGATATGCGGTAATGGAAAATCCAAAAAGGTTTCCCGCATACAGCAAAATATATCCAATGGCATAACAGCCTATCATATATTTCGTCAGATTGTGAATGGCATAGCGTCCAAACTTACGCTCCATCTTGTTCAAAAAATTCATACTATTTCCTCAATTCTTTCATGACTTAAAATAAATTCTTCTTGGAGAAGATAAACGCCACTACCAGACTCAAAAGAAGAGAAAGGACAATGACAATGGCAAATCCCTCCGGGTGGGAGGCAAAAGGCATTCCCTTCAGATTCACATTCATACCGTAAGCACTGAATATCATGGTAGGAATGGACATAACAATCGTCACGGTTGCCAGAAATTTCATAACAATATTCAGATTGTTTGATACAATAGAAGCGAAAGCCTCGGTCATACCGCTCAAAATTCCACTGTACACGTTTGCCATCTCGATAGCCTGCTTATTTTCGATAATGACATCTTCCAGCAAATCCGTATCATCGGGATACTGCTTGATACGCTCTACTTTTAAAAGCTTCTCCAACACCATTTCATTGGAACGAAGAGACGTGGTAAAGTATACCAGGGATTTTTCCAGTTCCAGAAGTTCTATCAGCTCTTTGTTCTTGGTAGACTCCTGCAGCTTTTCCTCTACTTCCTCGCTCTTTTTGTCTATGATACGCAGGTAATGCAGAAACATACTGGCATTCTTATACAGAATCTGAAGAATAAAGCGGGTCTTCATATAAGTATAGAAGTTCCGCACACGCCCGTCCATAAACCGGCCCAGCACCGAAGTGTCTTCCAGGCAGACGGTGATGATAATGTCATCTGTTACAATAATAGACAGGGGAATGGTTCCATACCAGTCCTTTTCTCCCCTTTCCTCCAGAATCGGAGTGTCCACAATAATCAGGGTGTACTCGTCTTCCACCTCAATACGGGAACGTTCCTCTTCATCCAGAGGTGCTCTCAAATCATCCACCTCAATATGATACCTTTTGGCAACCTCAAAAATTTCCGTTGCCGTGGGGTCCGTCAGCGCAACCCAGCAGCCTTCGCTGGCTTCGTCCATCTGATGAATTTTTCCATCCACTGTTTTGAATATTCTAATCATGGTTTCTCCCTTCACCCTCCTGCACTGGCAGGAAGCCGGGGCGACGCCTGTCAGCAGGATTTCTCTCTTTTTATTTTTTCATTCTTCTTTCTCCCAGGACAAGGCCCGCTTTCCATAATTTTGCACTTCCTTTTTTCAAAAAATACTCAATTTTCCCGTTCTATGCTTCGCACTTGGAAAAGATAATACTGTTAGGGGTTTCTACCTTCATAGGCTTGCCCTTCATAACCAGCAGTTTCTTTTCATAATCAATGGCAAAGGTTGTAATGGAATTGGATTCATGGTTTACCACTGCCAGATGTTTTCCATCTGGAAACACATCCAAATCTTTCGGATAATTGCCGCTGATCGGCAGAATACACTGCTTTTCCAGAAGCCCGGTTTCTTCATCTCTCTTAAACATAGCCACAGTATCCTCTCCCGCATTGGAACAGAAAATATACTTTCCGTCTGCGGACAGACACATACCTGAAGTAGCGTCATGGGCTTCGTCATCATGGGAAGCCAGTGTGCTCTCCGTCTGCAGCAGTTCAAAGACAGGGTTTTTGCCGCTTCCATCGTAGCGGTATACCTGAATGGTATTATTCAATTCATAGTTCAGATAAGCAAATCTTCCATCCGGACTGAACTTAATCAGCTTAGGACCGGATTCTCTCTGACATCTTAAAATGTCCACCAGTTCTAAACGGCTGGTGCGTCTGTTGACTCTGTAAATTTTCATCTGGTCAATGCCGTTGTCCACTGCACAGAGATATTTATTATCCGGTGTCGGACGAACACAGCTTACATGAGGACGGAAGTTTCTCTCCCCCACGCTGCCCAGACCTTTGTGGAACACACCGTCCAGCACACTGCCCAGACGTCCGTCTCTGTGAGTATGCACCACAGTCACTTTTCCGTCATGGTAACCGGCTACAAAAAGGTACTTGCCTTCTTCATCCGTGGACAGATGACAGCCTCTCATACCGTCAATATCGACTTTATTAATAAAGGTAAGGTCTCCGTCCGGTTCAATAGCAAAAACTGCCACGCCTTCATCTGCAATGGAGTACAGATACTTTCCGTTAAGAGACTTTGCCAGATGGGAAGAATTGTTGACGGGAATCACTTTTCTCTCGCAAAGAGTTCCCTCTTCCACATTGACATCATACAAATGGATTCCGATACTGCTTCCGTGGGTATAGGTTCCCACATAGGCTACATATTTTTCCTTCATTTATGCAATATCCTCCTGTTTTCTATTGTTTCACCACACGACAAATTCGCGGTCTTTGCACAAAAAGACCGCCAGTGTACAATACACTACGGACATTCTACCACAAAGTTTTTTCTAATACAATGCATATTGATGGCTTTTCCTGCAATTCATTTTTATTTCATCTGTATTTTACAGGGATTGGGTCATTCTAATATTGACATGATTTTTTCCTTTAGTATAATGGATAAAGAATATTTACAAAGGAGAACTGGGATGAACCATACTTTAGTAAATTTAATTGACATCTCCAAAAGCTTTGGAGACCAGGTAATCCTGGACGAACTGAATCTTTCCATACGGGAAAATGAATTTCTCACTCTTCTTGGTCCCAGCGGCTGCGGAAAAACTACAACCCTCCGTATTCTGGGCGGATTTGAGTCTCCTGACAGCGGGAAAGTCATTTTTGATGGAAAGGATATTACAAACCTTCCGCCCAACAAGCGGAATCTGAACACCGTATTTCAGAAATACGCACTTTTCTCTCATATGAGCATTGAAGAAAATATTGCTTTCGGTCTGAAAATTTCGGGAAAAAGCAAAGCCTATATTCATGACAAGGTAAAATATGCTTTAAAGCTGGTCAATCTGGACGGCTATGAAAACCGTCTCCCGGATTCTTTAAGCGGCGGACAGCAGCAGCGTGTGGCCATTGCCAGAGCCATTGTAAACGAACCGCGGCTGCTTCTCCTGGATGAACCTTTAGGCGCTTTGGACTTAAAGCTGCGCCAGGACATGCAGTATGAACTTATCCGGCTGAAAAACGAACTTGGCATTACCTTTATCTATGTCACCCATGACCAGGAGGAAGCCCTTACCATGTCAGATACCATTGTGGTTATGAACCAGGGATATATACAGCAGATGGGAAGTCCGGAGGACATCTATAACGAACCCCAGAACGCCTTTGTGGCAGACTTTATCGGTGAAAGCAACATCCTTCCCGGTATTATGCTGGAAGATAAGCTGGTGGAAATCCTGGGGGCCAAATTCCCCTGTGTGGACGTGGGATTCGGTAAGAACAAACCAGTAGACGTGGTTATCCGCCCGGAGGACGTGGACTTGCTGGCTCCGGAAGAAGGCACGATCCAGGGGGTTGTATCCCACCTGATTTTCAAAGGTGTCCACTACGAAATGGAAGTACAGGCAAACGGTTTTGAATGGCTGGTGCACAGCACGGATATGTTCCCTGTAGGTCAGCAGGTTGGCATTCATGTAAATCCTTTTGACATACAGATTATGCACAAGCCCGAATCCGAAGATGAGGAGGCTATTGGAATCAATGAATAAACGTAAACTTCTTTCCGGCCCGTATCTGGTCTGGTCCGTGGCCTTTATCCTGATTCCCCTTGCCATGATTTTTTACTACGGCTTTACCAACAGCGAAGGGCAATTTACCTTTGAAAATGTACTGGCTATCGGTACTGTAGAGAATTTCAAAGCGCTTTGCCTTTCTCTTCTGCTGTCCCTTATCAGTACCCTGATCTGTCTGATTCTGGCATATCCGCTGGCCATGATGCTGTCGAATATGAAAGTCAACCGGACAGGGTTTATTGTCCTGCTTTTTATTCTTCCCATGTGGATGAATTTTCTTCTGCGGACACTTGCATGGCAAACCCTATTGGAGAAAAACGGAGTTATCAACCAGGTACTGGGCTTTTTTCATCTTCCTCCCCTGCAGATGATTAACACGCCTGGGGCTATTGTACTGGGCATGGTGTACAACTTTCTGCCCTTTATGGTACTGCCCCTCTATAACGTGCTTTCCAAGATAGACAAAGACGTTATTGCTGCAGCCAGAGACCTGGGCGCCACCCCGGCCTATACTTTTCGGAAAATCATCTTTCCTTTAAGCATGCCGGGTATTATCAGCGGTATTACCATGGTTTTTGTACCGGCTCTTACCACCTTTGTTATCTCTGACCTCTTAGGGGGAAGCAAAATTCTCCTCATCGGAAATGTCATTGACCGCCAGTTTCAGCAGGGAAGCAACTGGAACGTGGGAAGCGGGCTTTCTCTGGTACTGATGATATTTATTTTCATCAGTATGCTTCTTACCGGAAAATACGATAAAAACGGGGAAGGAGGTATGTTTTGATGAAAAAAGCAGCACGGAATCTATATCTTGGGCTGATTCTTTTTCTCATGTACGCCCCTATTGTCACCCTCATTGTCCTGTCCTTTAACGCTTCAAAATCCAGGGCAAAATGGGGCGGTTTTACCCTGAACTGGTACGTTTCTCTTTTTCAGGATAACGCCATTATGACAGCCCTTTACAATACTTTAATCATTGCTCTGCTCTCTGCTGTCATTGCCACAATTGTAGGTACGGCGGCCTCCATCGGTATCAATGCCATGAAAGGCAGAAGCAAAACCATACTGATGGGAATTACCAACATTCCCATTCTGAACTCAGAAATCGTAACCGGAATCTCCCTTATGCTTCTGTTTATTGCCTGCAGAGTCACCCTGGGATTTTCCACTATTTTGCTGGCTCACATTACTTTTTGTATTCCTTATGTGATTCTCAGCGTTATGCCAAAACTGAAGCAAACCAACAAAAGTACTTATGAGGCAGCCCAGGATTTAGGAGCAGGTCCGGTGTACGCCTTCTTTAAGGTGGTATTTCCCGACATTCTGCCTGGCATTGTCTCCGGATTTTTAATGGCCTTTACCATGTCTCTGGATGATTTCATTATCACCCACTTTACCAAAGGCCCCGGTGTGGATACCCTCTCTACAAAAATTTACGCAGAAGTGCGAAAGGGTATCCGCCCGGAAATGTATGCCCTGTCCACACTGCTCTTTGTCAGTGTACTGGTGCTGATGATACTGGTCAATGCAAGCCCCAACGAACCAAAAGACAGAAAAACGTTTTCCAAAATAAAGTCCCTGCAGCGCGGACTGCGCCTGGCTATTCCGCTGCTGCTTATGGCTGTTCTGGCAGGCGGCGGCGCATTTTATTACTTCGCAGGTGCCAAAGATACCGGCAGCGAAAAGCTGATTGTGTACAACTGGGGGGATTATGCAGACCCTAAAACCATTGAACTGTTTGAGGAGGAAACCGGCATTTCCGTCACTTACGAAGAATACGAAACCAATGAAATCATGTATCCGAAAATTCTTTCCGGCGCTATTGCTTATGATGTGGTATGCCCTTCTGACTACATGATTCAACGCATGATTGAAAACGACCTTTTAGCAAAACTGAACCTAGACAACATTCCCAATATAAAAAACATGGATTCCATCTATATGGAACAGTCCAGAAGTTTCGACCCTGACAATGCCTACTCGGTTCCGTACTGTGTGGGTACGGTGGGAATCCTGTACAACAAAACCATGGTGCACGAACCTGTGGACAGTTGGGATATTCTCTGGGATTCCAAATATGCGGACAGTATTCTCATGCAGGATTCTGTCCGGGATGCCTTTGCTGTGGCTTTAAAACGCCGTGGGTATTCCTTAAATTCCAGTAAGGTAGACCAGCTCATACAGGCTAAGGATGACCTGATTGCCCAGAAACCTCTGGTACAGGCCTATGTGGTAGACCAGGTGCGCGACAAAATGATTGGAAACGAGGCCGCTTTAGGCGTTATCTATTCCGGAGAAGCCGGATACACCAAGAGGGAAAATCCCAATCTGGAATATGTCATCCCAAAGGAAGGCTCTAACGTCTGGATTGACTCCTGGGTCATTCCCAAAAATGCCAAAAACAAGGAAAACGCAGAAAAGTTCATTAACTTTATGTGCCGTCCGGACATTGCCCTGATGAACTTTGAATATCTGACCTACGCAACGCCCAACAAAGCCGCCAGAGTGCTCATAAAAGACGAGGAAACGCGAAACAGCAAAATTCTCTTTCCCAACGCGGAAGATTTGAAAAACTGTGAAACCTTCCAGTTCCTGGGAGATGACGTGGACAGCTATTACAACGAGCTCTGGAATAAAGTAAAATCAAAATAAGATACAAAAGGAAATTTTTATGAACCGTATTTTTGAATATTGTGTCGCTGATTCAGACCTCCCCTGCACCGCAGGGGAGTATTTAAAAAGAAAAGGCTGCTCTCACCAGATTCTGGTACACTTAAAAAAAACTGAAAAGGGGATTCTGGTAAATAACGAATGGGCTTATGTGCGAACACCCTTACAGGCGGGAGACGTTCTGAAAATTACCTTAACAGAAGACACCTCCTCCGAGAACATTGTTCCGGTTGCCATGCCTCTGTCTATTGTTTATGAGGATGAAGATATTCTAGTTCTAAACAAACCCGCAGACATGCCGGTACACCCTTCTGTCAATAACTATGACAACACCCTGGCAAACGGAGCGGCCTGGTATTACGCACAGCAGGGAGAACCTTTTGTCTTCCGCTGCATCAACCGTCTGGACAGGGATACCACCGGACTGCTGATTTTAGCAAAAAATGCCCTCAGCGCTTCTATCCTCTCTGCTCAAATGAAAAAAAGAGAGATTCACAGAACGTATCAGGCCATTGTAAAAGGAATCCCCTTTCCTGGAAACGGTACTATAGACGCCCCTATTGCCAGAAAAGAAGGCTCTGCCATAGAGCGGTGCGTGGATTTTAAAAAGGGCGAGCGGGCTGTCACCCATTACCGTGTCCTGGATTCCCGAAACGGCTATTCTCTTGTGGAGCTTTCCCTGGAAACAGGCAGAACACACCAGATACGGGTGCATATGGGATATCTGGGTCACCCGCTTTTAGGCGATTACCTCTATTATCCTGATTTCTCACGGATAAAACGGGTATCCCTGCATTCTTATGCACTTTCCTTCACACACCCTATAACCCAAAGTCCCCTCACCTTTCAGGCTCCTCTTCCGGAAGATATGGGTGATTTATTTGCCTGATGTATGCAAAAGACACCGGAATCCCCATTTGAAAAGCCCGGTCAGAACTTTAGCTGCCAAATGCAGCGGTCTGTCCTGAACCGGGCTTTATCTGTTTTCTTTTAATTTCTTCTAAGTGCCTCAATAGGACTTAATGAAGCTGCTTTCTTTGCCGGATAAATTCCGAAGAAAATTCCCACTGCACAGGAAAAGGCCGTTGCAATCAAAATCGTACTGACACTGATTCCCGGCGTCAAAGTCATTCCCTGGCTGGAACTGATAACCGAACAGATTCCAAATCCTCCTGCAATTCCCAGAATGATACCAATAATTCCTCCAATAACAGTCAGAATGGCAGATTCTGCCAGAAACTGCATCATAATGGAAGAAGTCTTCGCCCCCAGAGATTTTCGGATACCGATTTCTCTGGTTCGCTCTGTCACAGATACCAGCATAATGTTCATAACGCCAATACCGCCTACCAGCAGAGAAATTCCTGCCACAAAGGAAATAAATGCTGTTACCATACCCAACATCTGGTTCATGACCTTCATCACATCTTGGAAACTCTGTACCTGGAAGTAATCCTCCCCTGCAGACTGATGTTTCTGTTCCAGAACCTTGATGATTTTATCGGAAATTACTTTTGAGTCCATTTTTTTATCGGCCTGTACCATAATGTAATAAAAATCATCAGTGGAATCTCCCAGAAAATCTCTGGCTGCTGTATACGGAATGGAGATGGAAACCGGCATGCCTTCATAAGTATAGCTGACAAAGGTTCCATTTTCTTTGTGTGTGGTAACTCCCACAATCCGAAAGGATTTTGTCAGATTCAGACACTGCACATCAATATCCATGCCCACTACATCATCCGAACCAAAGAGCCGTTTGGCATCGCTGTCGGAAATTACACATACATTTCTACCCTCTGTCACATCTGCCTCCGTGAAGTAGGAACCTCTCTTCATGGAATAGTTGTTCAGAAGCTGTCCATCCTGTGTCTCCATGGAAAGTTTTATCTGAAATTCCCCTTTGCCGGTTACGGTATCTCCGGTAACACTGTCGGTTCCTGTAACACCTTCCACACCTTTGATTTCCCGGATAGCATCCAAGTCCTCCGGTGTCATATAAACATCCTGATTCACGGCATCGGTGCTGCAGTTAATGGCAATCTGACCGCCGCCTGCATCGTTAATCTCACTGTTCATCTGATTCTTGGTACCCTCACCTATGGATACGATAGCGATTACCGACGCAATTCCGATAATAATACCAAGCATGGTAAGAAAGGAACGTCCCTTATTGGCAAGAATATTCTGAATCGCCATTTTGACATATTCTACTATATTTCCCATATTCTCTTCCTTTCCTGCTACTTAGAGGCTTTACTGTCCTCTGTCTTGGTTTCCTTTGCAGTCACGCTGTCGCCTTCGCTGTAATTGCCCATATCCTTAATAACCTGGTCGCCTTTTTTCAGTCCGCTTTTCACTTCTACCATGGAGTCTGAAGTTACCCCTGTCTCAATATCTTTTTTCTCAATTTTGCCGTTGTTTACTACATAGCAGAAAGAGCCTTCTTTTCCGATGTTTACCACCTCTACAGGCAGTACCGGCACATTTTTAGCCTCGGATGCCTGAATGGTAACCTTGGCTTCCACACCAATAAAAATATCATCGTCCGGATTGTCAATATGTACACTGACCCCAATCAGAGGTGTTCCCTTTTCATTTGGAATAGCAATTTTGCTGACTTTGTCTACTGTACCTTTATACTTTTTATCACCAAGAGTTATCTCTGCCTTCTGTCCTTCTTTTACCTTGTCAAAATCGTATTTGGATACATTGGCTTTCACGCAGACATCCTGTGTGCTCTGCAGGGTGAAAAGTTCCATTCCCTGGGTAACGGTTGCACCCTGTGTTACTTTTGCGTCAGAAATAACACCTTTAAACTCTGCCTGAATACCTTTTCTGCCTTCTTCTAAGAGTTCCTGAAGGTTCTTTGATTTCAATTCCGACAGGTTGCTTGTAATCGCCATTTTTTCTTTTGCTGCGTCTGTCAGACCTGCCGTGTCATTTTCTGCAATGGCTTTTTTGGAAGCCAAATCAGACTGAAGCTGTGCCAAATCAGAGGAGGCTGTTTCCATCTGTGCCTGCAAATCAGAGGTATCCGCTGTAACTGTGCCGGAAAGTCCATCTGTCGAAACGCTGTAATCTGCCGGATTTACCTCTTTTTTCACCGGTTCTGCCGGAGGATTATTCAGAAGATATCTGTAATCTTCCAGTTCAGATTCTGCTGCTGTACCGGAATCAATTTTTGTTTTCAGATCGCTGAGTTTCTGGTCATAATCTTTTTTTGTAACATTGTTGTACTCATCCAAAGCCTTCTGATATTCCTGGTCTGCCGCTGCAACCGCTGCATCATAAGCCGCTTTAGCGTCTGCCTGGGCCTGTTCTATCTGTGCCTGAGCTTCATTCTGTGCGTTGGTCTGTGCGTCTGCAATCTGCTGGCGCAGGCTGTTGATTTGATTTTGTTTTTCTTCAATCTGGCTTTCCAGTCCCGGAATAGCTGCCTGGGCTTCTGCCACTTTATTTGCAGCAGTGCTTGCCTGTTCCTGCGCATCCTTTATATCCAGTTCGCCGGATTTTGCAGTCAGCTGTGCCTCCTGGTTTTCTGCTTCCAGATTTTCCAGATTAAAACCAATGATGTTTTTTCCAGCGTCTACACTGTCTCCTGCTTCTGCGGTCATGGTCTGAATGGTTCCGTTGACCGGAGAGTAGAAGGTTTTCTTCTGTTCGCTTTCCACATTTCCTGTAGCATCCACTTCCTGGGTGACGTTTCCCGTCCCCACAGA
Organism: Candidatus Blautia stercoravium; assembly: GCA_019114495.1. Classification (GTDB taxonomy): domain Bacteria; phylum Bacillota; class Clostridia; order Lachnospirales; family Lachnospiraceae; genus Blautia; species Blautia stercoravium. Next base: position 8,940 of record DXFK01000025.1, on the reverse strand, counting down.
TACAACCTCTACAGACGGTGCGGTATCCTTCCCTTTACTGTTCATACTGCCGATCAGTGCAATCAAGCCGATAGCCAGTACAATTACCCCTATGGTAATCAGCATAATCATGTTTTTACTCTTCGTTATTCCCTTTTTCATGTTCTTCCTCCATACTTTCAAATGCAGGGTTTATAATATCGGATTCTATCTTCCCATCCATAATACGCACCACACGCTTTGCTCTGGCTGCAATGCCGTCATCATGGGTAATGAGAATCACCGTTCTTCCCCCTTTGTGCAAGTCTTTTAAAATTCCCAGAATTTCCTTGCTGGAAGCCGAATCCAGATTTCCGGTAGGCTCATCGGCCAGAATCACCGGAGGCTTGGCCGCAATGGCTCTGGCAATGGCCACACGCTGCTGCTGTCCGCCTGACATCTCTGACGGCTTGTGAGTCATACGGTGGGCAAGTCCTACCATTTCCAGTGCCTCCCTGGAAAGCTGCCTTCTGGTCTTCTTATCAATTCCCCTGTAAATCAACGGCAGTTCCACATTTTCCTCTGCGGTCAGATTTGAAATCAGATTAAACCCCTGGAAAATGAAGCCGATTTCCTTGTTTCTGACTGCGGAAAGCTGATTGTCCGTCATAGTGGACACATCTGTACCATTCAGAAAATACGTACCCGAAGTAGGCGTATCCAGACAGCCCAGCATATTCATGAATGTAGACTTTCCGGAACCGGACTGGCCGATAATGGCTACAAACTCACCTGTATCAACCTCCAGATTAATATGGTCTAATGCTCTTACTTCATTCTCACCCGGATTGTAAACCTTACACAAATCCGTTACCTTAATAAGATGTTCCATAAGTTCTTCCTTTCTCTCATAATATATAATCAAAAACTGCAGAGCAGTTTCCAATCTCGTTTTTGTATACAAAAGCAGGGCAAAACAGGAAATTTCCCCGTTTTGTCCTGCCCTCACTACATCTTTTCCTTATAAACTTGTTCCGTTCTGTGCGTCCTGCATGGCCTGACGGTTTTTCAATGCTCCCCAGAAATATAACAACGGAAGAATCAAAGAAGCCAGAATAGAAACTACTGATAATGCAGTAAATCCTGTTGTAGCAGCGGAAATTCCTGCATTGACTAATACAAATACAATCAAGACAATTCCGCAGATAAAGCAGATATTTGCTTTTTCAATCTTGTTGCAGTTTGCCACACCTAAAATTCCTGCTGCCAGGTATAAAACTCCCTGGATGACAGATGAGATAATTCCTGCCTGAAAGGTTTCCGCTGTAAGTCCAGCCTGTTCATAAATGGCAGTTGTGGCGGAATCCAGTGAGCCGCTTGACAATGCACTTGCTACAAACGCATTAGACGCAGCGCCGATAAATCCAAACACTCCGCCGATAATCAGTAAAATCCCTACAACTTTTAAAAATCCTTTTCCCGGTGCCTTTTTTTCCATAATCAAATCCCTCCTCTGTAAATTTGTAATTATTTTATAATTCCCTCCTGAAAATGTCAATTTCATTTTAGGATATTTTCTAAATTTTTTCTAAAATCTTTTTTATAAAGCCCGAATTCTGGGAACTTCATCTATATGAAGATATCTGCTCAACGCCTTTACAATAATGTCATGATTGACAAAATGGCTCTGGTTCGTCACCATAATGGCTCCGATAACACCCACTTCTTCCACACGCACCGGAAATCCGCCGCCCAGACAGGAATATTCCTCTTTTTCCAGTCCGATGTCTTCCATGGTTTCTTCACTCCTTTTCAGTTCGCTGTACAGAAGCATGGTGCTTTTTTCCATACGGGAGACAGACGCGAACATTTTGTCCGCCCAGATTTCATTGTTTGGTGTTGTGCCGTTGCCTGCGTACTTAAACACCGTGTATCCGTTGTTCAGACGAATTTCCACCGTGGTACCCAGTTCCCGCTTCTTTGCCTCCGCAACCAGCAGATTACCAAGTTCCCATGCGTCCTCATTGGTAAAATGATTGAACTGCAAAATTTCCTCTTGCATAGCCAGAACCGTAATTACTTCTTCAACTGTCATAACAGACACCTCCTGTCTCTTACCGGATTCTGTCCGGAAAACCAACCTTGCGCTGTACCTTTCTCAGCGTTTTGTTTGCAAAATACTGGGCTTTCTCTGCATTTTCCTTAATAATGGAATCCAGATATCCCTTATCCTTTTCCAGTCTTGCCACTTCATCCTGCAAAGGCTTTAACACACTGACAACTGCTTCTCCCACAGCCATCTTTAAATCCCCATAGCCTTTTCCTTCAAATTCTCTGACCGCTTCCTCGGAAGTTTTACCCAGACATGCGCAGTAAATATCAATAAGGTTTTTCAGTCCCGGCTGTTGGTCTCTATAGGCAATGCAGGCCTCTGAATCTGTCACCGCCCGTTTGCACTTTCTTATAATGGTATCCGGGTCATCCATAAGATAGATACTGCCGTTTGGATTTTCATCAGACTTGGACATTTTCTTCGCAGGGTCCTGCAGACTCATAATCTTTGCGCCTACTTTGCCGATATAGGCTTCCGGAACGGTAAACACATCACCGTAAATGTTATTGAAGCGGATGGCAATATCCCGAGTCAGTTCCAAGTGCTGCATCTGGTCAATGCCTACCGGCACCACATCCGCCTGATACAAGAGAATATCGGCTGCCATCAGCACGGGATACGTAAAAAGTCCCGCATTGATGTTATCTGCATGCTTTGCGGATTTGTCTTTAAACTGGGTCATGCGGTTTAATTCCCCCATATAGGTAAAGCAATTTAAAATCCATGCCAGCTCTGCGTGTCCTGACACATGAGACTGGTAATAAATACAGTTCTTCTTAGGGTCCAGACCTGCGGCAAGATATAAAGTCAACAGCGCTCTCGCTCTCTTTCTGAGGGTTGCCGGGTCCTGGCGCACCGTAATGGAATGCATATCCACGACACTGTAAAAGCATTCGTATTCATCGCTTAAAGTCACCCAGTTTTTCAGAGCTCCCAGGTAATTTCCCAGTGTCAGGTTTCCGGTGGCCTGCATACCGCTGAATAAAACTTTTTTATCGTTTATCATCTCTTCTGTCCTCCAACTACTACAATTTTCCTTTATTTGTCTATTTTAACACGTTTCTTTTCTGTCAGCAACCTTGTTCTGTCTCCGTTTTCTATTACTTTTCCACAATTATCAGAAACATCGGAGTTGACTGATAATTTGCTTTTTCTTCTTCACTCCAGACTTCTTTCCAGATCTCTTCTTCCACAATCACCTGTTTCGGAGAAAATTGGCCGAGCACCTGCTTATCCCACATGGGCCTTGCAATCCGGCTTAACGGCACCTCTCTTGCAATCTCCTCCATGGCGTCAATATCCGTGCAGGTGTAGTGGTCACTCATCTGCAGTTCTTCCACTCTGGCCCTGTCTTCTTCGTAGGCTCTGCGCTTCTCCTGGTCGAAAAGATGGTGATACCAGTTGGCGTCATAATTTAAAAGTATGCCGTCTTTTTTCAGAACTCTGATCCACTCTCCATAGGCTTTTTCCGGCTTCTCCAGATTCCAGGTCAGATTTCTGGAAACCACCACATCAAAAGACTCTGATTTAAATGCAAGATTTTGGGCGTCCATTTGCTGCCAGTCGATTTTTTCTGCAAGTTTTCCTGCATTTCGTTTTGCCTCTTTTAACATTTCTTCTGTATAATCTACTGCTGTCACCTGATACCCCGCTTCAGCCAGAATAATAGCGAAAAATCCCGGACCTGTACCAATATCCAGCACCTTTGTCTCCTCCGGTTTTTTCCCTTTCAGATGGCTCATCAGATTTTTCTTCCATTTTTCCCGCTGTTCTGTAGCCAGCTCGCCCTGATTCACCTGCGAATATCCCTCTGCTCTTCCTGTCCAGTATTCTTGGATTTTATCTAATAATTCCATGTTGTTTTCTCCGTTTCTGCAAAATTCTCTATCTGAGAAAGTATACCACGTCTTCCTCCGGTTTCACAACCCTGCCCTCCGGTTATTTCCCTTGCGTCCCCCGAGAAAAACCAGTATAATAAAGTTACAATATTAAAAGAAAAGAGGACTCAGTATGGAAAAAATTGCAAGCTTTACCATTGACCATATAAAATTAAAACCCGGTGTCTATGTATCCCGGAAAGACCATGTAGGCGCAGAAGTTATCACCACTTTTGATTTGCGTATGACTTCCCCCAACGATGAACCGGTTATGAACACCGCGGAAGTCCACACCATCGAACATCTGGGAGCCACTTTCCTGCGCAATCACCCGGATTTCGGCACCAAAACCGTATACTTTGGGCCAATGGGCTGTCGCACCGGATTTTATCTGCTTCTTGCAGGCGACTATTCTTCCGGCGATATTCTTCCTCTGGTTACGGAGATGTTCACCTTTATCCGTGATTTTCGGGGTGAAGTGCCAGGAGCTTCTGCAAAGGACTGCGGCAATTACCTGGACATGAATCTGAATATGGCAAACTGGCTGGCGAAAAGATACTTAGATGAAGTATTAAGCAATATCACCGAAGAGCGTCTGGTTTATCCGCAGTAATTCTCTTGACAAAACAAGGCTGCCGCCTTTAAGCAGCAATCCAGTATATTCTCGATATGCGCTTAAAGCGGCAGCCCTGTTTCTACAGCTTCTTTTCTGTCTAAATCTCTCAATTCCCTTTCATTGGAAACCTCGTAATAAAACACATCTTCCAAATGGTGCCTCAGCACACGCTTCCCCCCCATATCTCCTGTGAGTTCCAGCAGTTCCTCCACATATTTCTGATGAAACATCACCGGATTTCCAGCAATCCCCTCCTTACACAAACAGCCAATTCCTTTCCCGGTTTTTAAAAACGCAGACACAAATTCTTCTACGGTTCTTTCTGTTAAAAAAGGCTGGTCTGCCACAAAAAACAGATAATAATTCTCCTTTTCCTTCCTGCTCTTTTCCATGGCACATCTAAGTCCCAGTCTCAAAGAAGAAGAAATTCCCCTGTTACTGTGGGGATTTTCCACTGCGGTGATTCTCTGTTCTTCTGCATACTGTCGGATTTCTTCATACTGCGTCACCACAGTCAGCGTCTGCAGCCTGCTCTTTTCCCTCAAATGCAGCAGCCGGTTCATCAAAAACTGATACATGGGCTTTCCTTCTATCTCATACAGCAGCTTGTTCTCTCCAAATCTCCGGGAAAATCCTGCTGCCAGAACGATCCCGTGTACTGCCTTTGACCAGCCGTGAAGAAACACCGGCACAGAAAGCCTTGCCTGCAGTTTTTTTCTGCTTTGTTCGGGATTTTGCAGCACATCTGTCTGATTCAGAATAACTGCCAGCTTTCCCTGAGGGAAGTCTTGTTGGAGACGGCGGACATATCCCTGTTCCAACAAAATCCCCAACAGTTCTTCTGTCACTATCCGGTCTGCCTTTCCCTGTCCTGCCTCTGTTTCCAGAAATTTTTCTGCTTCTTCTATACGATGACACACCTGTCTCAATGATTTTCCCAGCGCCGAAGCTCCTGCAAGAATGAAAACATGCGTCGTATCCTCATAAAGGACGGGTTCTTGTTTTCCCGGCACTTTCATGGGAAACCTTCTGGAGCCGTCCGCCTCCAAAAGCACACAGTCCGCCTCTGCTGCGGCTTGTTCATAGACTCTGCGGGAAAGCGGGCCAATTTTTAACCCCTCTTTCACCGGCAGGCCTGCCGCTGCTGCACCTTCCCGTTTCAGCAGCGCACAAATTGCTTCTCCGTCATCCTCTGTAATATACTGCAGTGGGAAATTTTTAGGATTTTCCATATGGGCAGATGTAGTTACCAGTACCTTTTTTCCCTGTTTCTTCCACTGCTGTGCCAGTTCCAGTATGCAGCCGGTTTTTCCCCCGGCTCCTACAAAGGCCACACACATATGAGGTCTTTCTCCCATTTCTTCAATCATTTCACAAAGTTTCATGCGTCTGCTTCTTTCCCAATATTCCTTTTTCCCAGGCGCAGACCAGTTCCAGTACGCTTCCCGCAATACACCTGGCTTTGTCCGAAATCAGGGCACAGTGCGCCTGAGATTCCTTCCTGGGATCTACATCTGCCAGCTTAAAGTGTTGTGTCACCTCAAATCCGTCCTGTAAAATGCCCCGCACCACGCCGGAAATCTGTGTATACACTCCGGTACTCCCATGTTCCTGCTGAATGTATCCGATACGCTGTCCTGCTTCCACCCAGTCTCCGATTTCTTTCTCTCTTCGGAAAACCCCCGCACAGGGCGCATGCATGACCCGTTCTTTCCCATATCCGCCAATAAGCCCCGGCACTCCGGTATTTGGTATGGCACTTCCCTTTTCGATTCTTCTTCCCAGATAATGTCCCCGCTTGGTTTCAATCACATAATCCACATCTTCTCCTGCAGTAAAGCCCGGTCCAAGTCCAATGGTCAGATTTGCCATGTCTCTTCTAGTTCCCAGATTTTTCTTTGCCAGAATCCCATCTATTAAAACATCTGGGTGATACTGTTTCAGGCACTCCCCACTGGGGTCAGTCAAAAGCATAGGACGATTCCAAGTTACCTTTTCCACGGCTTCTTGAAAACTGTCTGCCTTTGTGCACACAATTCCCTCCACTTCCATGGTTCCCTCATATACAGCCTGACAAAAGGAAACCTTCTGCCGAATAGCGGAAGGCTTTGTATCTTCTAAAATAATCACCGAATAACCGCTTTGGCACAGACGGTGTATGGTTCCCGTTGCCAAATCTCCGCCGCCTCTTACAATAATAGGTTTCATACTCTGTCCTTTCTTATGGTTTGAGAATTAAATCTGCCTGGGCCTGGGTCTGTACAATTTGATACATATTGACTATATTTCCCACTGCCAGTTTTTCTTTCAGACCATAGAAATCAAGACAGGTACCGCAGGTACAGATTTCCACGCCCTCTTCCTCCAGAACCTTCAAGTCCTCCAGAACCGGAGAATCCCCGCAGGATAAAAAGGCGCCGCTGTTATAAAACAATACAGCCGAGGGCAGCTGTTCCAGCTGGGTCAGGGCGTAGACAAAACCTTTGATAAGAATTTTTCCCAGTTTTTCTTCTCCCTCTCCCATTTTATCAGAAGATATGACCACAACGGTTTTCTTTCCTGTTTTTATGCTGCAGCTTTCCAGTTCCACGGTTTCCTGTACTTTGGCTTCGCCCATTTCCTGCTGTACGGTAAGGATAACTTCGTATTCCTTTTCTCCCTTTTTTCGGAATTTATAATCTGCTTTCTGGGAAGTTGCCAGTTTCCGAAGATTTTCTACAGCAATGGTATTGTCCACAAGCACGCAGATTCCCTCTCCTTTTCTGCAGTTATCCATTGCCTTTTTTGTCAGAATGACCGGTTTCGGGCAGGCCATGCCCCTTGCGTCAATTTTTGTTTCCATAGTTCTATTTCCTTTCATATAACATAGCTTCATGTATTCCCTGTATCTGAATCGCGCCTTCTTCCGCCGCCTGTTCTACAGCTCCTTTCTGATCTATATCCGTGCACCAGGCCAGACCGCACTCTGCCGAAATACTGCCCGGCAGGGGAATCAGCCTTCCCGGCATCTCTTTCCCCTGAAACCATTGCTCCGCCGCCATGGCCTGTGTGGTAGTGGAAAAAGACAGAACCAGCCGCTTTACTTTTTCTCTCATATGTGTTCTCCATTTATTTTCCAATGAGGAATTCCAAGGACAGTCAGTGAGAATTCGTATTGTTTATCCTCAATCTGCGCAAGCGCTGCCTTAATGGCGTACCATAAAGCCTGTTCTTATTTTTTTTAAAGCAATATGCCCTTGAATTTCATATCCTTCCCATGAAATAATCACATTTATTGTAGTTATTATTTCCATCATACCAATCTCCATTCTATCTGTTCTTTATGAGAAACATTTTTTCATTATTCCATTTTCCATATCATCAATACTATAAATTGTATCCAGGACCTCGAAGGTCTCTCTCAAATTACCTCTCGCACTCTTCCAGCCAATTCCATCTGTAAACCAAACAAAGGTAAAACCATCTATCGTATCTGTCTCCTGCGAAAGCATTTTATAACTTCTTGCTGTTTCATTTAGTTTCGAACCCCCTCCACCATAGAAGTTTGTTTCAATACCATAAATCATCTTATCTGTCTTAATGACAAAATCAAATCTCTTAGTAGCCTTACCCTGATTAGAAAGTGCAGATAAATCAATATTCCATTTAGCCTCAATATCTTTAAGATACATTTCCTTGAAATAATTCACATTTTTCTTAAATCCTGCTACCACAATATACTTTTCAACTAAATCTTCCATCTGGTGACCACCACGATTCTTACGACCATTAGAATCCAGTCCAGTTTCAATCCCCAAAGCATAATCGACTAAATTATTTACCAAATGGTTTGCAATCATATCAAACAATCCGGTCTTACGCATAAAAATCTTGTACTGTTCCACACTATAATTCATGTTTTTGAAATTATACAAAAAAGCTCCATTTTCATCCTGTGCATAAATTTCATATCCTCTCACAGCCAGAAGCAACGGAATACACTTCAATGTTTCTGGATATTTTGTCACTATCTTTTCAAAATCTTCTTCAATTGTCTTTGAACCTATAAGAGAATTTAAGATGTTTAATTCCACCCTAATCTCATCTACATTTTTAACTACCTTTTTAAAATCAATGTAATAATCATAGCTTGATATACTAGTTCGAAACTTACTCAACCATTCATCAAAATTCCTCATCTATTAATGCTCCTTTATAACAATTTCAATCTTATCCTCTGAATACTTCCATATTGCCTTACATGGATTATACGAACCATCTTCAGCTATTAGGCCAGAATCTTTATATAGATCTGTGACTCCGGCAAGATAGCCCCTATGCTTTGCTACTGTCAAATCCTTAGGAGGCAATCCATTGAACATCACATTTACTTTATG